>NZ_JARAMO010000199.1:0-14930 GCF_028807275.1 Mameliella sp. AT18 | reverse complement strand
CCCGTCCCGGGCTTGCCCCGGGACCTCGCCCCACAGGCGCCCCACCCCAAAACACTCCGATTAACCAAATCTCCCGCAACGTCAGCCAAACCCCGGCCCGCGTTTTGTACAAAATGCTGGATTCGACGTACGAAACGTACAAAACGTACAAACCAGGCGCCCCAGGGCCGCCACTCCGCATCCCGCATCACCGCAAGATATGGTAGGGTCCCCCCGTTGCCTCCCCCAAGGCGCGGTGCCTTAACCCCATCGCGCGCCCCGTTTACCCGGGCGGGACGCTCTGCCATAATCGCCGCCAACCAATCAGAACAAACCGAGCACGCACATGGCCGACGATCTCCTCCATTCCGCCGCAGAACCCGAGTATGACGCCTCCTCCATCGAGGTGCTCGAGGGGCTGGAACCCGTGCGCAAACGCCCCGGGATGTATATCGGCGGCACCGACGACCGCGCGCTGCATCACCTCGTGGCCGAGGTTCTGGACAACTCGATGGACGAGGCGGTGGCCGGCCATGCCAACCGGATCGAGGTCACGCTGCATTCGGATTTCTCCATTGAAATCAGGGACAACGGCCGCGGCATCCCGATCGACCCGCACCCCAAGTTCCCCGGCAAATCCGCGCTCGAGGTGATCCTCTGCACCCTGCACGCGGGCGGCAAGTTCTCGGGCAAAGCCTATGAGACCTCCGGAGGTTTGCACGGCGTCGGCGCCTCTGTCGTCAACGCCCTGTCGGATTCGATGGTGGTCCAGGTCGCCCGCAACAAGGAGCTGTACGAACAGCGTTTCTCGCGCGGGATTCCCCTTGGCCCGGTTGCGAAAATCGGCCAGGCCCCGAACCGCCGCGGCACCACGGTGATCTTTCACGCGGACGAAGAAATCTTTGGTTCTCATAGGTTTAAGCCCTCCCGCCTGTTCAAGATGGTGCGGTCCAAGGCCTACCTTTTCAGCGGCGTCGAGATCCGCTGGAAGACCGAGATCGAGGACGGCGACACGCCCACCGAGGCCACCTTCCACTTCCCCGGCGGCCTGTCGGACTACCTGGTGGAAACGCTGGGCAGCGCCTCGACCTACGCCGACAAACCCTTTTCCGGCATCGTGGATTTCAAGGAGAAATTCGGCACGCCGGGCAAGGTCGAATGGGCGATCAACTGGACCCCCTCGCGCGACGGGTTCATCCAGAGCTACTGTAACACCGTCCCCACCCCCGAGGGCGGCACACATGAGGCCGGGTTCTGGGCCGCGATCCTCAAGGGGATCCGTGCCTACGGCGAGCTGGTGAACAACAAAAAAGCCAGCCAGATCAACAGGGACGACCTGATCACCGGCGGCTGCGCGCTGGTCTCCTGCTTTATCCGCGAGCCGGAATTCGTCGGCCAGACAAAGGACCGCCTCGCCACGACCGAGGCGCAGCGGCTGGTGGAAAACTCCGTCCGCGACCACTTTGACAACTGGCTCGCCTCCGATACGAAATCCGCCGGGGCGATCCTAGATTTCCTTGTCCTGCGGGCCGAGGAACGGCTGCGCCGCCGGCAGGAAAAGGAAACCGCCCGGAAAAGCGCGACCAAGAAACTGCGCCTGCCGGGCAAGCTGACCGACTGCACCAACAAGAACCGCGAAGGGACCGAGATCTTCATCGTCGAAGGCGATTCGGCCGGAGGCTCTGCCAAGGGCGCGCGCTTCCGCGAGACGCAGGCGCTCTTACCGCTCAAGGGTAAGATCCTGAACGTGCTCGGCGCGGCCTCGAACAAGCTGTCCTCCAACGCCGAGATCCGTGATCTCTGCGAGGCGCTTGGCGTCGGATTGGGCCCCAAGTTCAACGTCGACGACCTTCGCTATGACAAGATCATCATCATGACCGACGCGGACGTCGACGGCGCCCATATCGCGGCGCTCCTGATGACCTTTTTCTACACCCAGATGCGCCCGCTGATCGACCAGGGACACCTATATCTCGCCTGCCCGCCGCTCTACCGGCTGACGCAGGGGGCGAAACGGCTATACGTGGCCGACGATGCCGCCAAGGAAGCGGCGCTGGCCAAGGGGCTGGGCGGAAAGGGAAAGATCGACGTCCAGCGTTTCAAGGGCCTGGGCGAGATGGACGCCAAGGACCTGAAAGAAACCACGATGGACCCGGCGACAAGGACCCTGATCCGCGTGACCATCGACGAGGACGAACCGGGCGAAACCGGCGATCTGGTGGAACGCCTGATGGGCAAGAAGCCGGAGCTGCGCTTCCAATACATCCAGGAGAATGCGCGGTTTGTGGAAGAGTTGGATGTTTGAGTGACCCTGCCGATTGATGGGACTATACTGGAAACAAACTCTGACGGCGCTTACCTTCGAGGCATGGAGATAAGCTGGATACACAACCCAATGAAGAAGAACGAAGCCGAGTTTGTGGACAACGAAAAAAGCAAGTCTCGTACGATCAAGCGTGATGCGAAGACCGGACGCTTCATAGCTGTAACCGCAGCAAGGTCGACTACGAAAGGCGTCCTGAAGGAAAGTGCGTCGCGTAACAGCGCTGCGTTTACACGGCTGGCCAATCGGTAGGCACCACTACATTGTGACGGTGTCGGACGCTTTTGAAGCCCATAGTACGGCGCTATCCTATGGCGGCGGGCGGGATGGTGTTAGCAATTTGACATCGCTCCTCGGCTCCCTAGGGCGCCCCTATCATGACTATCATCGACCAATTCACAAGAAGGCGGCAGCTTTATTGCATGGCGTCGCCACGTCGCACGGTTTCGTCGATGCGAACAAGCGAACAGCTTGGCTACTGACCGATTTGCTTGTCGAGCGCAGTGGCAACAGCTTGGAGCTTCAAGAGGACGATGCCATCGACGATTTGGTGGTCAATGTCGTCACTGGCGACATGAGTGAAAGCCAATTGGCGCAGTGGATAAGAGCCGGCTAGTCCGCTCAAGGTGAAACCAACATCTGAATGCACGATCGTTGAAGTGACTGGTCGCAGGGTGGATTTCTCCCAGTAGTGTCGGGATCGACCCCGTAGTCCGCCTTACCTACCAGCCCGCCTTAGGGCGGGGTTCACCCCGCCAACCCGTGTGGGCAAACCACTCAGCCTTCGCCAACAATATTTCCCCCTCACCCATCCAACCCCTTGCATGTCGCCCGCGCCCGCACACATCATTGATTGCATCCTGCAAGATGCCTCATCGGTGACATCGCCCTGACATGTGTCAGGCAACCCTGCCCCTCTGAGCCTCCACCCGCCCGGCATTCCGCCGCGCGGTGTCGAAAGAGGTACTCCAATGTCCAAGGAAAAGAACCGCGGCAACCGCGAAGCGAAGAAACCCAAGAAGGAAAAGGTCAAGGTGCTGGCCACCTCGAACAGCAACGCCGGCAAGGACCCGGTGATCGGCGGCAAGGCTGTGAGCGGCGGGCCCAGCGGCAAATCCGGCGGCAAGGCCGCGCGCGCGCACTGAGCGGCGCGAAACCCACCGGGTGCGTGTCCCCACGCACCCGTCACGAACACTGCGGACCCTGGATTCCACCACGCCCTGTTCGGGACACCTCCCCATCCTGACGGGCGGTCATTTGCCGCTGCCGCCGATTACGTCGACACGACCGAAGCCCGACAGGCCCAGGGCAGGCCATTGCTGCTTGCCAAGCGACCCGCCCCCGGCCAATCTCACATCATGCGCATTGCCCTCTTTGCCCTTTTGATCCTGACAGCCTGCGGCCGCTCGGCCACGCCGAACGAAACCGCCTTTCTGCGGGCCTTTCACGGCGACGACATCGACCCGAAACGAATCCGCCTGATCGACGGCAACCCTGCGGGCGCCGTGACCTATGACATCCCCGTCCGCCCTCGCACCACCTGCCAGGAACGCATCTGGCCCCCGATCACCAAGACCCGCACGGTGACGGTATCACCGGCGGCCACCGTGCTGTTCAACAAGGTGCTGCTGCGGGATGATGTGTACAGGGAGGACTTCCTGGCTGGCTACCCTGACCGGATCGACCTGTTCGATGCGATGCTCTTTGCCCATGAGGCGACCCATGTCTGGCAGTGGCAGAACCGCAAGCTGACCGGTTACCACCCGCTCAAGGCGGCGCAGGAACACAGTGCCTCGAAAGACCCTTATCTTTTCGACACCGAGGCAACGCGCGATTTCCTGTCCTTCGGCTATGAACAGCAGGGCAGCATCGTCGAGGAATACGTCTGTTGCCGCCTGCTGGACCCGAACGCGCCCCGCACCGCACGGCTGCGGGGAATGATCGGGAAATACATGCCCGTAGACCGGCTGGACGCGGCGATTGACCGGCCCACCGTGATTCTGCCCTGGAAAGGGGCGCAGACGACGGGCATCTGCCGCAGGACCGACGGCTAGTCCTGCTCGATCCGTTGCAGTTCCAACAGGTAGGCGACCAGATCCACCACCGGCTGAGATGTCAGGATCGGCTGGCCCGCCTGTGTCTTCATCGGAACGTCGAATGACCGTTCGAAGAAATCGCCGAAGACCGGCATCGGTGAGCCATGCGCCACCAGCGGATCACGTCCGTCGATCCGCTGGACGACCCGCGCCAGGGGAAAGACGCCTCCATTCTGGATCGTAAGTTCGGTCAGGTTGGTGGGTGGGATCGTCAGGACACCGGCCATCGGCCCGTCCCCCTTGCCTTCCAACCCGTGGCAGGTGGCGCAATGGGTGTAGAAATGCGCGCGTCCGATGTCGGCGTCCTGGGCGAAGGCGGGCGCGGCCATCAGGCTCAGCAGGGCAAGGCGGGCGATCATGGCGTATCCTCCTGGTCAGCAATGCCGCGACTGTGCCACAGCGCGACAGGCAGGAACATGACGCTGGTCAATATGGGCAAGGCGTTGCCCCGCCCTATCTGGATGCCAAACGGAGGGTAGCGATGCGGATGATCCTGGTGATGATGCTGGTCTGGGCCGGGGTGGCACAGGCCCAGGACACGGACCTTGAACTGGTGCTGCTGGCGGATGCCTCGGGCAGCATCGACCAGCGGGAAATCCAGTTTCAGCGACAGGGTTACGCAGAGGCGATCACCGACCCCGAGGTGCTGACCGCCATCGCGAACACCGCTTACGGACATATCGCCGTGACCTACGTGGAATGGGCCGCGAACCAGGCCGTCGTTGCCGACTGGACGCTGATCGACGGGCCAGAGAGCGCCGCGGGATTCGCCGCAGAGTTGATGGGCAAGCCACGCCAGGCCTACGGGCGCAACGCGATCGGCGCCGCGCTGGACGAGGCGCTGCGCCTGATGGACAGCAATGAATTCGACGGCTGGCGGCGGGTGATCGACTTTTCCGGCGACAGCGTAAATTCCTACTCCGGCCCGCCAATTGCCGAGGCCCGCGAAAGGGTGCTGGCCGCCGGTGTCACGATCAACGCCCTGCCGATCCTGCGCCCGGGCGATCCGGGCCGCGCGCATGGCGGACTCGAGGCGCTGTATTCCGAACGTATCATCGGCGGGCCAGGCGCTTTTGTCGTCACCGCCGAAAGCCGCGAGAGTTTTGCCGAAGCGGTCAAGCGCAAGCTGATCCTCGAAATCTCGGGCAGCATGCCGGGCGGAGCATTTGCCCGGCGCTGACCGGCGACCCTAGCTGACCGCCGTCAAATGTGCCGCCGGGTGGCCCGCCTCCTGCGGCCAGGCAATCGGCTCGCCATCGCGGCGCAATTCGGCATACCCTCGTCCAAACCGGCGCGGATGCGAAACCAGTTGCAGGCTTTGGCCGTCGAAATCGCGAAAGCCCATCTGTGCACTGCGGTTGTCCTGTTCCAAGCGGTCGCGCAGCAGGTGCAGGGCAATGGCCTGCCCCAGGCGCAGATCCTGGATGTTCTCGGCCGGGAAGTATCCGCCGGTGACGCACCGCATCAGCCCGATATTCGCCGCCAGACGGTCGGTTTGATCCTCCAGCGCCAGCACGGGGCCGCCCTGCCCCACTGCCTGCAACTGGGTCCGCCGCGACGTGTCGAAGACGGCCTTGACCAGCGTGGCCAGAACGCCCGCGACAACCGCATGGGCGCCCAAGTCGGAGGGTGTCAAATGCTGACGCTCGGGGCCGGCCAAGGGCAGGAAGAGCGACGCCTCGAACCGCTGCGGCCCGCGCCGCGCGCGGTTCGCCCGGCTGACCCAGTGAACCAGGTTGGGGGCGGCACTCACCAGTTCCTCTGCCGCCGCACGATGGGTATCGCTGTCCGGGGCAGAGACGCCCTCTTCGCTGCCCAACCAGACGGTCATACGCGCCGCCGTGACCGCCGGGCGCGGCATCCGGCCCTTTTCCGAGACCTGGGCACGGGCAAACCGGCTGGCAAGCGCCTCGCCCTCTGCCATCAGCGCAAAGAGGCGCGACCCGGTCCATGTGCCGGGCAGACCCGGTGCCATGTTCGTCCCCCGTGCCAACGCAACCAGCGTGGCGTTGTGAAAGGGACGCGCGGGCGGCGTTCGGTGCAGCGTCTCGGCGCGATCCCCCAGGCTGGGGTCCTGCTGCGGGCGCACCGCCGCCCAGGGCAGGCGCAGACCGGCCTGGCTGTGCTCGGCACACCAGCCGATCCATTCCGACATCGCCGCCTCTTCGGTCGGCCAGACACCGGCCTCGCGCTTGGGATGCGGCTCCATGTGGTCACTGTCCCAGAATGCCGAAAGAACCGGACCGCCACCGCGCAGGACAACACCGCCCCGCAAGAGTGTTTCCAGCGTCAGCTGGAAATCCGCGTTGCAGCGAAGGGCCCGGCGCTGGCTGGCCCCCATCTGGCCCGGTTGCACGTCCGGCGATCTGTCCGGTCCTGTCCCGGCAAGCGGCACGCGCGCATCGAACCAGCTGAGATTGCGCAACTCGCAGAGCAGTTCATGCATCGTGAACCGGGTGGCCCCGTCGATCCTGACGGCGCAATGCGGGTCCTGCAGCGCCTCGGCGCGTAGATCCTGAACCAGCCCCAGGGCAAAGAGCTCCGCCATGTCGGCGGCCAGCTCCGGCGCCGACAGGTCGGGCGGCGCAGGCATCGCGATCCGGTCCCGAAGCGACCTGCCCCGACCGTCCCCGTCGATCACACCGAACCTTGTCGCGGTCCCGTTGCGTTTCATGGTCTTTCCCCCAGCCCGAAGCATACTGTTGCACGACTTGACCGTACGTTAACCCGACCATGCACATGCCCCCGTGAACGGATCGCAAATGCTGCGCAATTCGCGCGTGAAACACGCATGAAAACCCGCTGAAAACTCGCGGCGTGCTTATCCGGTTGGCGTGAATTCTGCGCAAACCCGTCAGGCACCGATCCCACTTCCTTGACCGGTGAGTGAAAAAGACCTTTGCTGACCCGGCAGATTTCGCGTGCAGGATCAGGGGGATCGACATGGGACACAGCTGGACGGATGCCAGAGAGCACGCGTTTCGCGATGCCTGTCTTGACTGGTCACGCCTCATCGGGCTGCGCCGCGACATGCTACCGCCGATGCGCCCGGACCGCGGGCCCGATTACGCGCCGCTTTTTGTGCATCTGCACTCGACCGATGACATGCAGGCCGCGCGCCGCCGTCTGCGCGATCTCGTGGGGCAGCAGGACTCGCCCCTGCGGATGGACGATACCGAACTTGCGGCGCTTGTTGCGCGCATCGACGATCCGCAGGCGCACCCGAACCTGCCGGACAGCTACATGCTGTACCGGCGCATCGGCACGGCGGACAGCCTGCATGACGACCTGTTCGAGGTGATCGACTCGGGCTGCCCGGTTCAGCTGGCGAACGATCCGATGCCGCCGGAACCCGCCGGGGCGGTGCCGCCCTCACCCACACCGGGCGCGCCGATCGTCGCGATCATCGACGACGGCATCGGCTTTCTCAATGCGCGTTTCTGCCGGGGCACCGCCCCAAGGCGCACGCGGTTTCACGCCCTCTGGCTGCAGGCGCTGGAACAACAGGCCCGGACCCCCAAAGGCACGCTGGCGGGGCGTATCCTGGACGCTGCGGAAATCGACGACCTGCTGGCGCGCGGCGACGAAAGCACAACCTACGCCGCGCTGAACGCCGCGATCTACCCCGGCAGGACGCGCGACGAGACCGGGTTTGCCACCACCCACGGCACCCATGTCCTTGACCTGGCCGCCGGGGCCGACCCGGAGGATGCCGATGACCCGGCGCGCGACTGGCCCCTGCTGGGCGTTCAATTGCCCCCCGAAAGCATCGACGACACCTCTGGCACCTGGGTCGAAAGCTACCTGGTCATGGGTCTGCGCTGGATCCTGCGGCAGGCCGCCAGGGTGGACGCCACGGCGCCCGTCATCGTGAACGTCTCGCTGGGCGTGTTGGCAGGTCCCAAGGACGGCACGCATTTCGTCGAACACCAGATGGCCCGCGAGGCACAAACCTGGGAAGAGGTCACCGGCCAGCCGGTTCGGCTGGTCTGGGCCTTTGGCAACAGCTATCGCAGCAGCCAGGTCGCGTGGCTCACCCCCACCGAGGCCCCCTCGCAACTTGACTGGCGCGTGCAGCCCGACGACGAAACCGCCAGTTTTATCGAGATCCATTGTCGAAGCGGTGCATCTGCCGACCTGCAGGTTGGCCTGACCGCCCCCGATGGCACAACCTCGGGTCTGGCCCAGTTGCAGCCGGGCGAGATCCGGTCGCTCGAACGGGAGGACGGCGCAGCGCTGGCCCGCATCTACCATGTACCCGCGCGCAAACGCGACAAGCAGACCGAACAACAGGCCTGTTACGTTCTGGCCCTGGCCCCCACGCGCGGCCAGAAAGCCGGAGAGCCGGAGGCCCCCGCCGGGGCCTGGATCGTTTCGCTGCAAGGCCCGGGCGAGGTGCTGGTACAGGTCCAGCGCGATGATGCCATCCGCGGGTCGGAAGTGCGCGGACGGCAAAGCTATCTCGACCATCCCTCCGCTTACGATTGGGACGAAAGCCGCGCGGGCTATGTCGCCCCCGGCGCCGGTCCGATCAGCGATGCGGGGTGTCACAATGCCTATGTCGCGGCCGACTGCCGGCAGGTGTTCAGCGTAGGCGCCGCACAGGCATCGGCCTGGTCAGCCTTGGCAGAGGTCGGGAACTATCGCCCCGCGCCCTACAGCGGCGAGGGCGCATCGTGGTCCCAGCCCGGACCCAGTGTCGCCGCCAGAATTGGCACCGGGCCGTTTTCGGCGGGTATCCGGGCATCCGGAACGCTGAGCGGCAGCACGCGGCGGCTGGCGGGGACCAGCGCCGCAGCGGGCCGACTGACGCGCGCCCTGGCCCTGTCGTCGACCCGGATCGTCGCCAATGCCCAGAACCCGACGTCGACCCGGCTGGAGGACATCGATCCGGCCTACCTGGTGCCGACCGGCACGCGGGACTCGCGGCTGGGTGAGGCGGTAGTGGAATTGCCGGACGCCCTGCCCGCCAGCTAGACGCCGGTCACCACTCGTCCTTGGCCTCGTCCCACATCTTGGCCAGCCATCCGGGCACCAGCCCCGTCGGCAGGGACAAGGTGCCCGAGGCGATTTCCTGCCCGTTGTCCAATGCCTCGGCCATGCGCGCCAGGGTAAAGTCCCCGTCGTAGCCCGCGCCGTGGAACACGCGCGTCCGGGTCTGCGGCGTTCCCTCCAGCAGGTTGATCAGCGCCTCGGCCACGGTCACGCCCAACACCGCCCCGGCCATGCTGTCGGTGGGAAAATGCACGCCCGCGACGGTCCGGTTCATCGCGATCCGTTCGGCGTGGCGGTACAACTCACTGCCCGCCTTGATCTGCTCGACCGGATCGACCGGCGCGTTCAGGAACAGCCGAGACAGCAGCGTGGCGCAGGCAAAGGCCTCTGTCGCATGGCCCGAGGGCCACGAACCATGCCCCGGCGTCTGGATCAGCGGCTGTACCTTGCGGGACATGGCGATGGGGCGGGCCACGTCGAACCCGTGTTTGAAGGGCATCTCGATCACGGTGCAAAGCCGCAACATTGCCTGGTTCAACGCCAGCGTCCACTTGGTGGCATCCGGCGCCATGTAACCGACGAGGCCGAAAAAGCTCTGGATATCGCCGGTCTGCATGATGATCTCGTTCAGGCGATCCCCGCGCAGGTCGGCGTAGGTCCGCAGGTAATGCAGCTGCTTGCCCGCGAGGAACGTGCTGGTCGGCGCTTCGAGCGTGACCAGCGGGTCATCCCCCAGTGCCACCGTGCCCGTCGCAGGCTTGCTCTTGGCCACAGGCTCCAGCGTGACCTTGAACAGCCCTTGCAGGCAGGCATCCATCACGGCGCGCCGGGGCCCCGTCGCCATCGCGGTGAGCGCGTCCCAGCCGCTACGGCCGTCCTGTTTCGGGACACGGTCCGCCGTGCCGTCCCAGTAGCCCACGGTTCCGTCCCGCGCCTGGCCCAGGGCGGCACTGGCAAAGGTGTTGTCCGGCCCCGCCTGCGAGTTTTCCGCCGCCTGGCTGTTCTGCGAATTCTGCGAGTTCTGGGAATTTTGCGAATTCTGACTGTTTTGGGAATTCTGCGAGTTCTGCGAATTGTAGAGACCGGAAACGGGCATGACATCCTCATGAAATTTTGGGCGAAGCTTTTGGCACTGCCTGCCACAGGTCAAAGCCTAACTGCCAATAGCGGCAATCGTTAACGGAAATTTCACGTCCGTTGCCGCGCTGTCACGGCAGTGCTAGATTTTCGCAAGTTGCGAGGAGAGCGCATGGCAGGGCCTGCATCCCAGAGGATCACCATCACCGTGCTCGGGCCTTTCCTGGTCCGGGATGCGGACGGCGCTGCGCTGCCCATCAAGGGGGCCAAGAACCAGGCGCTGCTGGCGATGCTGGCGCTCAGCCCCGATATGACCCGCCCGCGCCGCTGGCTGGAAGACAAGCTGTGGTCGACTTTCGGCCCCGAACAGGCCAGCGCCAACCTGCGTCAGGCCCTGTCCAAGTTGCGCAATGCACTTGGCCCGGCGGCCGAGGTGATCCGGGCGGACAGGTCTTCGGTCACGCTGGACCAGCGTGCCGTCACCGTCGACCTGCACGAAGAGGTGGTGCCCGAGGATGACCGCGTCGAGCTGTTGCAGGGCATCGACGTGCGCGACCCCGAGTTCGAGGACTGGTTGCGACAGGAACGGGCTGCGCTCTTGTCGAAACTGGCCTCGGCCAGCCCGACCGACAGCCGCGGTATCCTGATCAACTGCCGCGCCAGCACGGAGGCGCCGGGACGAGAGAGGATGCTGGGCGAGATCCTGGCCAACCAGATCGGCGAGAACATCGCCGAGCAGGTCCGCGCATGGCGACAATCGGATTCGGACATGCCCCTGCCCGAGGGCGCCCCGGTCAGCGACGTGTCCGTCAGCACCCAGTTGATGGAAAATGGCGACGGCGGACACGCGCTGTTCATCAAGGCCACGCATCAGCCAAGCGCGCGCATCCTCTATTCCAAGCTGCAACAACTGGATCGGCTCGAGGACATCCTGAGCGCGGAAATCGACGTCTCGCGCACCGTCTTCGAGGCCGCCGATCAGATCATCGGCAAGCTGCCGCATGTGCTGGAAAAGGACCGCCCCGAAACGCGGGCGACGGCACTGTCCCGCCTGGGGCTCTACCGGATGTTCTCCTTCGAGAAAGACGCCCTGCGCGAGGCCTACGGGCTGATGGACCAGGCCTTTCGCCGCGATGAAAACGGCATCTACCTGGCCTGGGCCAGCATGATCCGGCTGACCCAGATGATGGAACTGGCCGAAGACGACCAAGAGGGCTTGCTGGAAGAGGCGGTCGACCTGCATTACCGCGCGATGGAGCTGAGCCCGGACAACGTGCTGGTCCATGCGATCATCTCCAAGGTCCGCGGCACCGCACTGGGCGATACCGCCGGTGTGCTGGACCTTGCGCAGAACGCGGTCGAACGGAACCCGGCCAACGCCTTTGCCTGGAAATCCCTGTCCGAGGCGCTGATCCTGTCGGGCGACATGGAGGGCGGATTCACCGCCTCGGAACGGGCCTGCCGGATCGCGCGGACGTCGCCGTTCAAACACTATTGGGACACCGGCCACTGTATCGTGGCCATTGCCTGCAACCGCCCGCAGGAGGCGATCGAGGCTGGCGAGGCAGCGGTGCGCTCTGCCCCCTTGTCCCGGCCCGGCCACCGTCACCTGCTGGCGCTTTATGCGCTGGAGGGCCAGTTGGACAAGGCCCAGGCCGTGGCAGAGAAACTGGCCAAGATCGAGCCGGGGTTCTCGCTGGACAGGCTGGTGAACGATGACAGCTATCCGGTGCGCACGCTGCGCAACAAGGGCCTGCTGGAACCGATCCGCGCGCTGCTGTGACACGCGTCGATCACCCTCACAGCGCCCCGGGCTATCGTCAAAAGCCTGACTGAGCGTTTTCCCGCCAGAGACGATCCCGACGGCTTACAACGAATTCCCCCCTGCTCGCCGAACAATTGCGACCGGATCAAGGCCGAAAGGCGATCTTAACCCCACGCCGTCTATCAAACGGGGCATCAATTCCCTTGTTCCGGCCCACTCCGGCCACATTCCTGCGGTCTTTGATGTCAAGCGCTAAGCGCCGACAATTTTCCGCGGAACGGGGCCATTTGAAGGGACCCATTCGGTAAAGGCAAGGATCGCTGGCATGGCGACGTACATTGTTACGGCTTCGAACTGGAATTCACCCTTCTTCTGGGGCAACGTCTACCAGAGCAGTGCGGGCCACACGCTGGATTTCTCGAACTTGGGCTCGAACTACTCGGTGTCCTACAACGCCGGGGTCGGCGAACTGCAGATTTCCAACGGCTCGACCACCTATACCGTCGGCGACATCTGGCACAGCGGCTTTCCGGACGCGCGGCTGGGTGGCGGCACGCAGTTCGAAGCCTTCACCAACATGATCCTGCCCGAGGGGTCGGATTCCTATGCCGGCAGCGACCGCGGCGAGAACATCGACCTTGGTGGCGGCACCGACACTGTCTTTTCGCTGGATGGCAACGACACGGTCAGCGGGATCGACGGCGATGATTTCGTCAACCTGGGTGACGGCGCGGACATCGCAAGTGCCACCGGCGGCAACAACACACTGATCGGCGGCGACGGCAATGACACGCTTGGCTCGGACACGGGATCGGACGTGCTGCATGGCGGCACGGGCGACGACGTGATCGACGCACTGGGCGGCGACAACACCATCGACGGCGGGACCGGTGCCGACAGCATCACCACCGGCGCGGGCGCAGACGTGATCACCGGCGGATCCGGCCAGGACACCATCAGCGCGGGCGATGGCGACGACGTGATCTATGGTGACGGCAGCGACGTGGGTGCCAGCGCGGGCACCCTGTCCTCTTTCGATTTCACCGCGATCAGCGAAACCGGCGACGCCGGCACCGGCGTCGTGGGCATGTATGCCGTCTACGACAACATCGGTGTCACGGATGAAGGCATCGTCGTTCAGGCCCGGTTGACGATCCTGGACGCGGACGATCCAAACATCCAGATCGAGTTCAACGACAACTCGGTCTACATCAACCGCGATGCCGCCGCCGAGGCAGGCACCGGCGTTACCCTGGGGTTCGAGTTCTA
Source organism: Mameliella sp. AT18 (assembly GCF_028807275.1). Classification (NCBI taxonomy): domain Bacteria; kingdom Pseudomonadati; phylum Pseudomonadota; class Alphaproteobacteria; order Rhodobacterales; family Roseobacteraceae; genus Antarctobacter; species Mameliella sp. AT18. The sequence goes on along the minus strand of NZ_JARAMO010000199.1, from coordinate 1,426 downwards.
TGACCAGGCCACCGGTGAGCCGATCAAGATCACCGGCACGTTCACCTTCCAGGACATCGACACCACCGCCGAAAGCGTGACCGCGCAGACGGCAGACGTGGAAAGCCTGGGCCTCTCCTCTGCCAGCACCAACCTGACCGCCACCGACGACGGCGAGGAACTGGGCGCGCAATCCGACAGCACCAGTTCCGACAACGTGGACCAAAGTCACTGGGCCCAGTTCAGCTATTCCGAACAACAGGAACTGGTCTTTGTCGTGACCTCTCGCGGCGCCGGGACAAACTATGCCTTCACGACCACGGGTTTCACCGACGCTCCGACCGTCGTTTCCGCCACCCCGGAAACACAGGATGACCTGATCGATGCAGGCGCGGGCGATGACCTGGTCTATGGCATGGCGGGCAAGGACACTCTGACCGGTGGCACTGGCCAGGACACGCTGCACGGCGGGGCAGATGCGGATTCGATCGATGGCGGCGCCGACGCCGACGTGATCGTCGTGACCGATGGGTTTGGTGCCGACGTGATCCGCGGTGGCGAGGCCGTCAGCACCGGCACCGATTTTGACACGCTGGATTTCTCGGACATGAGCGTCGGCATCGACGTGACCATGACCGGCGACGAAGCCGGCACCGCGACGGACGGCACCGATACGCTGAGCTTTGCCGAAATCGAACGCCTGACACTGACCGATCAGGATGACGATTTCTTTGCCCAGTATGGCCCGGCCAGCACGGGCATCACGGTCGATGGCGGCGCCGGGAACGACTCCATCGTTGGCACGCAGGCCGACGACGTGATTGACGGCGGCGACGACAATGACACGCTGCGCGGCGGCGATGGTGCAGACACGATTACGGGGGGCGCCGGCCACGACAGCCTCTATGGCAACGAAGGCGGCGACTCCATTTCCGGGGGCGCGGGCAGCGACTCGATCTATGGCGAGACCGGGGACGATTATGTGTCCGGCGGCGAGGGAGACGACACGGTCGAGGGCAACGAAGGCGACGACACACTTTATGGTGGCGACGGCAACGACTGGATGCGCGGCTCTTTCGGCAACGACGCGCTTTATGGCGGTGCCGGGGACGACTATCTCTGGGGCGGTTGGGGTGACGACACCTTTCACATCGAAAACGGGTTCGGCAACGACACCGTGGACGCCGAGGGCGTGGATGAAACCGACGGCGACGTGCTGGATCTGTCGGCCGTCACCGACGACCTGACCGTCGACCTGACCCATGTGAACCCCGAGATCGGCACCGTCACCGACGGGGCCGACACGCTGAACTTCAACGACATCGAAACCATCGTCCTGGGGGCAGGCAAGGATAGGCTGGTGCTTGGCAACAGCTCTGGCGAAGACATCGTGACGGGCTTTGCCGCGCCGACGGACCTGGGCGGCGGCGCCTACGCGGGCAATGAC
>NZ_JARAMO010000198.1:0-6926 GCF_028807275.1 Mameliella sp. AT18 | reverse complement strand
AGCGACGGAGGGCTCCGGGGAACAGGCTGGGTGACGGTTCTTCTCTGGTCCTGCAATGGGGCGAAATGCAAACGGCCCCGATCCTTGGGGACCGGGGCCGTCTTGATCGAACCTATGGAGTTTTCAGCGTACCACCAGGACCGACTGTTTTGCGTGGCGGACCACCCGCGCGGCATTCGGGCCGACCAGGTAGTCGCGCAATTCGGGGCGATGTGCCCCGACGACGATCGCCTCGGCACCGATGTCTTCGGCGGTGCGGATGATCTTGTCGTAGACCGTGCCCTGGTCGACGTGTACATGGGCCTCGATCCCCAGCACCTCGTCGATCCACTTGTGCATGTTGGTGCGGGTTTCCTCCATCATCGTACCGGCGAAATCGCCGCCGAAGGCGGAGCCGACGAGGGCGAAGCCCATCGCCGGAACCACGCTGACCACATGCACCTCTGCCCCGCACATGCGGGCCAGCTTGCCGCCGTACTCGGCGATGCGCGCGGCGCCGCTCGTGTCGTTCAGGTCGACCGCGAGAAGGATCTTGCTGTACATCTCGTCTCTCCTCTATGAGCCGCTCAGAACGGGGCCTGGGTGGCGCGGCGGCGCTGCACCAGGACGATGCCCGCCAGGAGCAGCAGTGCCGGGATGAAGAAGATCTCCTTGGGCATGCGCTCGTTCTCGATCTCGACCCGGACGATCTGGACGGGATTGTCGGCGTAATAGTCGAACTCCTGCCCGCTGACCGGCTGGATCAGGTCCGGCCCGCCAAAAGGTTCGTCCAGCAGCAGTTTGCCGTCCTCCTCGTTGACCACGAGGCCCTGTGCGTCCAGCGTCTCGGCCCCGGCAGAGGGCAGGACGATGGTCACGGGCCTGACTTCGAAAGTGTCGAAATCCGGGCCTTCGACGGTGATCCGCACGTCCTTGCCCTCTGGCACGTCGGCCATGAGCGCCAGCGCGGCCGGTCCCTCGGCGCTGTTGTACTTCTCGCTCACCTGGTCGAGGAAGTAGCCGGGGCGGAACAGCATGAAGGCGATCAGCAGCAGGACTGCCGTCTCCCACAGCTTCGACTTGGCGATGAAATAGCCCTGCGTCGCAGCGGCAAACAGCAACATCGCCGTCAGTGATATGAAGAAGACGAAGATCGCCTTGAACAGTCCCACGTCGATCAGCAACAGGTCCGTGTTGAAGATGAAGAGGAAGGGCAGCAGCGCCGTCCGGATGTCGTAGGCAAAGCCCTGGACACCAGTCTTGATCGGGTCCCCGCGCGAGATCGCCGCCGCCGCGTAGGCCGCAAGGCCCACAGGTGGCGTGTCATCCGCGAGAATGCCGAAGTAGAAGACGAACATGTGCACCGCGATCAGCGGCACGATCAGCCCCGCCTGCGCGCCGACGCTGACGATGACCGGCGCCATGAGCGAACTGACGACGATGTAGTTGGCCGTCGTCGGCAGGCCCATCCCAAGGATCAGCGAGAGGATGGCCACGAGGATCAGCAGGACCATCAGGTTGCCGCCCGAGATCACCTCGATCACCTGGCCGATGACCTGGTGGGCGCCGGTCAGGCTGATGGTTCCGACGATGATGCCGGCGGCGCCGGTGGCGACGCCGATGCCGATCATGTTGCGCGCGCCCAGGATCAGGCCCTGTACGAAGTCGGTCCAGCCGGCCAGGGCCTCGGCCACATGGCCCTCACCGCGGAAGAAGGCCTTGAGCGGGCGGTGGGTCAGGGCGATGATGATCATGAAGATCGTTGCCCAGAAGGCCGACAGCGCGGGCGAGAGCCGGTCGAGGTTCTCGGTCCGGACCATCAGGTTCCACACCAGGATGAAGATCGGCACCGAGAAGTAGAGACCGCCGATCAGGGTGGGTGTCAGGCGGGGCGCCGTGGGTTCGCCCTCGGTGTCCTCCTCGATGTCGGGATAGCGCGCGGACAGCCAGACCAGCGCGACGTAGAGCACGCCGACCAGGGCCACCGCCGCGTAGATGGAATCGCCCATGATCGGGTCGAGGATGCCGCGCAGGCCGATCATCAGGAAGGCGCAGATCCCGAGGAAGATGAAGCCGGAAAGGAAAAGGATCAGGATCATCAGGACGCCGATCTTGCGGCCCGGTTTCTCCAGCCCCCTGAGGCCCATCTTGAGCGACTCAAGGTGCACGATATAGAGCAGCGCGATGTAGGAGATCACCGCCGGCAGGAAGGCGTGCTTGACCACGTCGATGTAGGGAATGTTGACGTATTCCACCATCAGGAAGGCGGCGGCGCCCATGACGGGCGGGGTCAGCTGGCCGTTGGTGGAGCTGGCCACCTCGACCGCGCCGGCCTTTTCCGCCGGAAAGCCGATGCGCTTCATCAGCGGGATGGTGAAGGTGCCCGTCGTCACTGTGTTGGCGATCGAAGAGCCGGAAATCATGCCGGTCAGCATCGAGGACAGGACCGAGGCCTTGGCCGGGCCGCCGCGCAGAGCGCCCAGCAGCGCGATGGCCACCCGGATGAACCAGTTGCCGCCGCCCGCGCGGTCAAGCAGGGCGCCGAACAACACGAAGAGGAAGATCATCGTTGTTGAGACGCCCAGCGCCACGCCAAAGACCCCCTCGGTCTGCATCCAGTAGTGGCCCAGGGCCTTGGACAGCGAGGCGCCGCCGTAGTTGGTGATGTTTCGCGCCCATTCCGAATAGCCGCCGAAGAAGGCGAAGAGCACGAAACAGGAGGCGATGATGACGAGTGGCAGGCCCAGGGATCGGTAGACCGATATCATCAGGACCACCATGCCTATGGCCGACATCACGATGTCGGAGGTGTTCCACAACCCCGGCCGGTCGGCGATCTGAAAGCGGAAGGCCACGAGATAGAGACAGGCCGAGACGCCCAGAATCAACAGCGCCCAGTCATAGGCAGGGATGCGGTCGCGCGGGGCGGATTTCGTCAGCGGAAAGGCCATTGTCGCCAGGGCGATGGCAAAGGCGAGGTGCACGAAACGCGCCTGCGCCACGACATTCGCGAAAAAGCTGATGCCGGTGGTCGTGGCCAGCATGCTGGGCACCCGCGATGCGATGTAGAGCTGGAACAGCGACCAGACGATGCAGGTGCCGATGATCAGCTGTGCCTGCCATCTGGCCTGCGGGTTGCGCGCGCCGGTATCCGCTTCGGCGACCATGTCGTCGGCGCTGCGGTCCTGAGCCTGTGGATCGGCCATGATGTCCCCCTGTGTTTTTTCTTTGTCGCGGGCGGTTCGGGATGCCCTGCAAATGCCTTCGAAGACATTGGATCGTGCGCGCCCGGGTGCGGGCGCGTCCGTGGATCGGATCGTGGCGCCGCGTCGCGGTCGCCGGAAAACGCTTTGGGCGTCTCTCAAATCTCTTCGAAGAAATTTGTCCTGCCAAGGAAAAACGGCGGCAGGTCTGCCCTGCCGCCGTCCGTGGCCCGAGGATTACTCGATCAGGCCCAGTTCCTTGTAGGCTTTCTCGGCGCCCGGGTGCAGCGGTGCGCTAAGGCCGTCCTTGACCATCTGTGCCGGGTCGAGGTTGGCGAAGGCCGGGTGCAGCTGGCGGAAGTCGTCGATGTTTTCCATCACCGCCTTGGCCACTACGTAGACCACGTCCTCGGAAATGTCGGCCGAGGTGACGAAGGTTGCGCCCACGCCAAAGGTGGTCACGTCCGAATCGGTGCCGTCGTACATGCCGGCCGGGATCGTGGCCACACGGTAGTAGGGGTTGTCGCCGACCAGCTTGTCGATCGGTTCACCCACGACGTCGATCACCTGCACGTCGCAGGTGGTGGCCGCTTCCTTGATGGCGGCGGCCGGGTGGCCGATGGTGTAGATCATCGCGTCGATGTTGCCGTCGCAAAGCTGCTTGGCCATTTCCGAGCCCTTGTACTCGGTCGCGAGGGCGAAATCGTCCATCGTCATGCCGAAGGCTTCCATGACCACTTCCATCGTGGCGCGCTGGCCCGAACCGGGGTTGCCGACGTTCACGCGCTTGCCCGCGAGGCCCTCGAACCCGGTGATGCCGCTGTCGCCGCGCACCAGCAGGGTGAAGGGCTCCGGGTGGACCGAAAACACCGCGCGGATTTCGGGGAAGGGGTTGTCGGAGAAGGTCGAGGTGCCGTTGTAGGCATGGTACTGCCAGTCGGACTGCGCGACGCCGAACTCCAGCTCGCCGGCCTTGATGGTGTTGATGTTGTAGACGGACCCGCCGGTGGATTCGACCGCACAGCGGATGCCGTGCTCCTTGCGGGACTTGTTGACGAGGCGGCAGATCGCGCCGCCGGTGGGATAGTAGACCCCGGTCACACCGCCGGTGCCGATCGAGATGAACTCCTGCGCCGAAGCCATCGGTGCCGCGCACGCCACACCCAGGGCCACGACGGCGCCGAGTTTCACATTATCGAACATAACTTCTCTCCTGTTGTCGTTATGGTGAGGTCTCATCCGCCCAGAAATCTCCCAGGCGTCGGTTTCTTTCCTCTACCAGGCGAATCTTTTCGCCTATGTCATCTTCGGACTGCGCGACGAGCATCGCAACCAGAGTTTCCATGAGCGCAAGTGTCGCCACGTAAGAGGAAAAGAACTGCGGGCTGTCCGACGGCACGCAAAAGCCGAGGTCGGCATGCATCAATGCCGGGCTTGCGTGGGTGTCGGTCAGAACGATCGTGGTTGCGCCGCTTTCGCGTGCCATCTGCGTGGCAAGGACGGCGCGTCGGGCATAGGGGGTCTTGGTGATGACCAGAAAGACATCGCCCGGTTGCAACAGTCCGATCGACGCCGAAAGCGCGCTGCCCGCGCGCGACAGGACGGTCCAGTCGGACTGGAAATAATTGGCCAGGTAGGCGAGGTGCTCGGCGATCCCGTGTGAGGCGAAAGCGCCGAAAACGGTGACGCGGCGCGCCCGGGCCAGGGCGTCCACCGCCTCTTGCAGGCGTTCGCGGTCGATCCCCTGGGCCAGGCTGGCGATGTTCGACATGCAGGCCCCCGCCTGCCGGTCCAGCATCGAGGTGTCTTCTTCGCCGGGGGTCTGCAACTGCGTCGCTTTCTCGGCAAAGGACACCACCTGGTCGCCGATGGCCTGACGGGACAGTTCGCGCAGCTCTTCGTAGCTGGTGAAATCCAACGCCCGCGCCAGCCGCGAAAAGGTGGCCGGAGACACCGCGCTGGCCGCCGAGACCGACCGCAGCGACCGGGTGGCCACCTCGACGGGATGGGCGATGACGTAGTCCGCCGCCTCTCTCAACTTGTGGCTCAAACCGCCGTAGCGGTGCGCGATGCGCGCTTCGAGACGCTTGGCGGGCATCCGCTCTCCTGGATCGTTACGACTGTTTCAGGATGTTTCATATGTTTTACATCTTGTCAACTTGAGAAACATATGTTTCAACGCTTTCTATTCGCAGCCTAGCCGAAAAGTGCCTTTGTCATGGGCCATGACCTCGCGTCACCCGTTGCTTCCGTGAAAATCATGGCCGCGCCAAACGGCGCCCGGCGTACGAAATCCGATCACCAGGCCTTGCCGATGACCGCGGCTGAACTGGCCGCGGAGGCGCGCGCCTGCCAGCAAGCCGGGGCCTGGGCGCTGCATATGCATGTGCGCGATACGCTTGGCCGGCATTCTCTGGACCCGGTGCTGTACCGCGAGGCCGTCGCCGAGGTGCGAGGCGCCGCACCGGGCCTGTTCGTGCAGATCACGACAGAGGCGGTGGGCCGCTATTCGGTCGCGGCACAGTTCGATTGCCTGCGCGAGGTCATACCCCAGGGCGCCAGCGTCTCGACCCGGGAAATGGCCCGCGATGTCGAGACCGCCGGCAGGCTCTACGCCTTTGCCGCCGAGGCGGGGATTGCGCTGCAGCACATCCTCTATGACCTGGCGGATCTGCAGACCCTGCGCAGCTTTCGCGCCGGAGGGGTGATTCCGTCCGGGGAGTGTTCGGTGCTGCTGGTCTTCGGCACCTATGAACCCCCGGTTCCGGCCCGCGTCGATGCCGTCCCCGAGGCTGTCGAGGCGCTGGAACGCGGGTTCCCCGATTGGGCCGCCTGCGCCTTTGGCCCGACAGAAGAGCCGGTGCTTGTCGAGGTCGCGAAACGCGGCGGCAATGTCCGCATCGGGTTCGAGAACAACATCCATCGTCCGGATGGCACGCTGGCCGTCAGCACCGCTGACAATATCCGTCATTTCCGATCCGCGCTGGCGCGCGCCAGCGGGTCGGAGGAATTGGCACAAACAAGGTAGAAAACGCCCATGTCCCATGTCTTCCATCGCAGCAGCGTCAAGGCGCCGCCCGCGGTTTCCCGCGGCGAGGGGGCCTATCTTTACGACCAGTCCGGCAAGGCCTACCTGGACGGGTCCGGCGGCGCCGCCGTGTCCTGCCTGGGCCACGGCGACGCCCATGTGACAGAGGCGATCCGCGCACAGCTGGACCAGGTGGCCTTTGCACATACCGGCTTCTTCACCTCCCCCCCGGCAGAGGCGCTGGCCGACCGGCTGGTGGCGCTTGCGCCGGGTGATCTGAACCGCGTCTATTTCGTCTCCGGCGGGTCCGAGGCGATGGAAGCGGCGCTGAAACTGGCGCGGCAGTATCACCTTGAGCGCGGCGAGGCGGGCCGCAGCCGGATCATCGCCCGCCGGCAAAGCTATCATGGCAACACGCTGGGGGCCCTGGCCACCGGCGGCAACGCCTGGCGGCGCGAACCCTTTGCGCCGCTCCTGATGGAGGTCAGCCATGTCGCGCCCTGCTATGCCTATCGCGGGCAACAGGAGGGCGAGAGCGAGGCCGCCTATTGCGACCGCCTGATCGCCGAGATCGAGGATGAAATCGTACGCGTCGGCCCGGAGACCGTCATGGCCTTTGTCGCTGAGCCCGTGGTTGGGGCGACGCTGGGCGCGGTGCCCTCGGTGCCCGGGTATTTCAAGCGGATCCGCGAGATCTGCGACCGGCACGGCATCCT
>NZ_JARAMO010000197.1:0-5615 GCF_028807275.1 Mameliella sp. AT18 | reverse complement strand
TCTTTGGGCCGAAAATACCTCCGGGGGAGTCGCCAGGGGCGACGGGGGCAGAGCCCCCTCCTACAGGACCTCGTCCACCACCTTGCGCAACCGCGCCACCGTGGCCTCGACATCGTACAGCTTGTCCAGCCCGAACAGACCGATGCGGAAGGTGGAGAACTCCGGCGGCTCGTCGCATTGCAACGGCACACCCGCCGCGATCTGCATGCCGTGGGCCGCAAAAGCCTTGCCCGTCTTGATATCCGGATCGGCGGTATAGCAGACCACCACGCCCGGTGCGCCGTAGCCATCTGCAGCGACGGATGTCACGCCCTTTTCGGCGAACATCGCCCGTACCGCGTCCCCAAGCGCCCATTGTGCCGCCTTCAGCTTGTCGAACCCATAGGTGCGGGTTTCGGCCATCGTGTCGCGGAAGGACCGCAACCCGTCTGTCGGCATGGTGGCGTGGTAGGCATGGCCGCCGTTCTCGTAGGCCTGCATGATCTGGTACCATTTCTTCAGGTCGACGGCGAAACTGTCCGAGGTGGTTTCCTCCAGCCGCGCAAGCGCGCGGTCCGACATCATCACCAACCCCGCGCAGGGGGTCGAGGACCAGCCCTTTTGCGGCGCAGATATCAGCACGTCGACCCCGGTGGTGCGCATGTCGACCCAGGCGCAGCCCGAGGCGATGCAGTCCAGCACCATCAGCGCCCCCACATCATGCGCGGCCTTGGCCAGCCGGGTGACATAGTCATCCGGCAGGATCACCCCGGCCGAGGTTTCGACATGCGGAGCAAAGACGACATCGGGGCGCGTCTCGGCGATCTTGGCCTCGACCTCTTCGATCGGCGCGGGGGCAAAAGGCGCATCGGGCGCGTTGCCCGTGCGGCGTGCCTTCATCACCGTGGTCTCGCCTGCGAAACCACCGGCCTCGAAAATCTGCGACCAGCGGTAGGAAAACCAGCCGTTGCGCACCACCAGCACGTCAGCGCCGCGCCCGAACTGGCGGGCCACCGCCTCCATCCCGTAGGTGCCGCCACCGGGCACCACGGCCACGCCATCGGCGGCATAGACTTCTTTCAGCATGGCCGAGATGTCGCGCATCACCTCCTGAAAAGCGGCGGACATGTGGTTGAGCGAGCGGTCGGTGAAGACGACCGAGAATTCTTCCATCCCGTCGGGATCGACTGTGTCTAGCAAGGCAGCCATAGGGTCCTCCATGTTTGCCCAAAGCTCTATCCCGCCCGGCGCGCGGCGAAAAGACCAACCAATGGGGCAGACACGAAAAACGGCGGCGCAAGGCATGCGCCGCCGTTCCCAAAGTCTCGGGCCGTGACCCGCAGGATCAGTTGCTGACCAGCTCCGTGCGGGGCGTATGGCCGGCCACCACCACGACATCGCCGGTGCGGATGAACTTGAAGGTCGCGTCCGGCGCGTCCGGCAGGCCGAAAGTGACGTTATCGCCGTCCTGCAGCAGCATGACCAGGCGGGCGGGCTCGGCGGTTTCATCCGTGACATAGGTCGCGACCAGCTCAAAGCCGCCCTCTGCCTCGGTCCAGTAGAGGCTCATATCGATACCGGCCTCGTGCAGCGTGGCACCCTCGGCGGCCTTGTCCAGGGCAACGGTGCCCGCCAGGGCGGCGGAAGAGGTCAAGGCGATGGCGGCGGCGGTCAGGATCGTTTTCATGATGGTCCCCAAGATATCTGCGGTTGCGCGGCGGGTCCGCCGATTGCAGGCCCGTTAAATTCTGCACCGCAGCATAAGAGGGGACATCCGGAAAAAACCACGCACAATATCGCATAGCCGCCATGAGAAATCCGGCCAAGTATCTGTATGCAAAGGAATACTACGCAAACATTGGCAAGACAAGACCTGTTTAGCCCAGCGGCCCGGGCCGCCGTTCCTCGCTCAGCAACACGTTGGCGTCCAGGTTTCCCACCCCGGGCAGCGTCATGATGCGGCGGCGCAGCACGCGCTCGAAATCCGACAGGTCGCGCGCCACCACCCGCAGGCGGTAGTCATAAGCGCCCAGGACATGTTCCACCGTCTGCACCTCGGGGATGGCGCTGACCGCGCGTTCGAAATCCTCGAGGCTGACCCGCCCCTTGGTCGCCAGCTTGACCCCAAGGAAAACCGTCACGCCAAAGCCCAGCGCCGCCGTGTCCACATCCAGCCGGGTGGCACGGAATACGCCCGCCTCGCGCAGGCGCTTGATGCGGCGCCAGCAGGCGGGCTGCGACAGGCCCAGATCGCGCCCCAGTGCCCCGGCCGAGGCAGTGGCATCCTGCGCCAGCGCGCGGATCAGCGCCCGGTCGGTGTCGTCCAGGGCGATCACAGCGGCAGCGCCTCGCGGTCCTTGACGCGCGCGACATGCATCAGCGCCTCAATGTCGGCGATATGCGGCAGGGTCAGCAGGCGCTCGCGATACAGTTGCTGGTAATGCGCCATGTCCCGCGCGATCACCGACAGGCGCACGTCCACCTGCCCCAGGAAGGTCTGGATCTCCAGCACCTCGGGCACCTCGCGCGCGGCCGCGATGAACTCGTCGAAGGCGCGCGGCTGGGTCTTGTCCAGCGTCACACGCAGGCTGACCTCGACCTCGTAGCCCAGCGCCCGCCAGTCGATCACCCCGCGCAGCCCGTGCAACACGCCGCGCGCGCGCAGCCGCTCCAGCCGCCGTGCCAGGGTCGAGGCCGTGACCCCTGCCCGTTCGGCCAGAGCCCCACCGGCCATGTCCGGCTCTGCCATCATGTGGCGCAGAATGCGCCTGTCCGTATCATCAAGCATGATTTTCGCAACATCTCCCAATCATGCGAATGCCTATGCTTCTTCTTGGCGAAAATACCCGAAAAACGCAAACACTCTCGCGCCGCCGGGCGTAGAGTGCGCGTCAGAACAACAAGACCAAGGAAGGAGCGCCGACATGCGCGTTTACTATGATCGCGATTGCGATGTGAACCTGATCAAGGACAAGAAAGTCGCCATCCTGGGCTACGGCTCCCAGGGCCACGCCCATGCGTTGAACCTGCGCGACTCGGGCGCCAAGAACGTCTGCGTGGCGCTCCGCGAAGGCTCGCCCTCGCGCGCCAAGGCCGAAGGCGAAGGCCTGCAGGTCATGGGCATTTCCGAGGCGGCCGCCTGGTGTGACGTGATCATGTTCACCATGCCCGACGAACTTCAGGCAGAGACCTACAAGAAATACGTCCACGACCACCTGAAGGAAGGCTCCGCCATCGCCTTCGCCCACGGTCTGAACGTGCACTTCGGCCTGATCGAGCCCAAGCCCGGCGTCGACGTCATCATGATGGCGCCCAAGGGCCCCGGCCACACCGTGCGCGGCGAATACACCAAGGGCGGCGGCGTGCCCTGCCTTGTGGCGGTTCACAACGACGCCTCGGGCAAGGCGCTGGAAATCGGCCTGTCCTATTGCTCTGCCATCGGCGGCGGCCGGTCGGGCATCATCGAAACCAACTTCCGCGAAGAGTGCGAAACCGACCTCTTCGGCGAACAGGCGGTTCTCTGCGGTGGCCTCGTGGAACTGATCCGCATGGGTTTCGAAACCCTGGTCGAGGCCGGCTACAAGCCGGAAATGGCCTATTTCGAGTGCCTGCACGAGGTGAAGCTGATCGTGGACCTGATCTACGAAGGCGGCATCGCCAACATGAACTACTCGATCTCGAACACCGCCGAATACGGTGAATACGTCTCCGGCCCGCGCATCCTGCCCTACGATGAGACAAAGGCACGGATGAAGGCGGTCCTGACCGACATCCAGACCGGCAAGTTCGTGCGTGATTTCATGCTGGAAAACGCCGTCGGCCAGCCGTCGTTCAAGGCGACCCGCCGCATCAATGACGAACACCAGATCGAAGAAACGGGCGAAAAGCTGCGCGCCATGATGCCCTGGATCTCGGCCGGCAAGATGGTCGACAAGTCCAAGAACTAAGGCCCTCGCCGGACTATTCCGGTTATGGAACATCGCTGGAACGCCCCCATCGCGGGGCGTTCCTTTTCGTTTGAACAACCGAAAAAGATCGCCCCCAGGCAACGCACACCGATGACGCACATCATTTCTTGATCCTGAACGTCCAATCATGAAGGTTAATCAAATGTAAATTTTACGCCGACGGCAAATGTCGGCCAATATTGGAGCGACCATGTCCGTCAACATCATTGCCAGCAGCACGTCCACAGTGACCCTTTCCGGGTCTGCCCTCAGCCTCCTTCCCGAAGGCAACACCGTCTTCCCCAGTTCCGGCAATGGCGTCGTTTTAACCAACACCACTTTTGCGGATGTGGTCATCCGGGGCGCCGTGACAGGCGCGACCGGGATCTCTGCCCCCGACGTCAGCAGCGGGCGCGTGACCATTGTCGTCGGTGAAACCGGCACCGTCGACGCCGACAATGGCATCGTCAGCGCCCGGTTCGCCACGGTCATCGACATCCAGGGGGCGGTGACAGGAGTCTTCTCGAACGGTGTGGTGATCGACACCCCCGCAACAGGGTCGTCCATATTCCCCTCCGTGATCTCGGTCTCGGGGTCTGTCTTTGGCAACAACAACGGACTCCAAATCGATCAGGCCCGAACTGTGGTCCACAATTCGGGGCGCATCGTGGGAAGCACGGGCATCCAGATCAACGAGCCGGACACCCACATCACCAACAGCGGCGAAATCATCGGAAACAGCCGCTTCTCCGGCCCGGGTGACTTTGGGCGGGCGATCGAAGGCAGCGCCGCGCTCGACATCAGAAACTCCGGTCTTCTCAGCGGCACCGCCGTGGACGTCGTCCTGTCGACCTCGTCCACGGCCACCGACCGCTTGCTGAACACGGGTCTTGTCGATGGCAGCGTGAACCTGGCGGGCGGCAGCGACGTGGTCATCAACACCGGTCAGATCCTTGGCAACGTTACGCTCGGCGATGGAAGCGACGGCTATCACGGGTTCGGTTCCGGGATAACCACGGCTCTTGTCGCGGGTGGAAATGGCAACGACACGCTGGCCGGCGGCGACCTGGCCGACGACCTCGATGGCGGCCCCGACGACGACAAGCTAGTGGGCCGGGGCGGCGACGACACCTTGACCGGCGGCGGCGGCGCGGACCTGATTTTTGGCGGGGCGGGCAGCGACAGCGTGATTGCCGGCACCGAGAACGACACCGTGCGCGGCGGCGACGGTGACGACACGGTCTTTGGCGGCTCGGGCGATGACGACATCTTTGCCAACGCGGGTGACGACGACCTGATCGGCGAGGCCGGCAACGATTTCATCCAGGGCGGCGCGGGCAACGACTATATCGAAGGCGGCGCCGACAACGATACGCTGAACGGCAACGCGGACGGTGACAGCATCTATGGCGATGGCGGCAACGATGTGCTGATCGGCCAGGATGGCAGCGACGAACTTTACGGCGGCGACGACAACGACACGATGGACGGCGGCGCGGGCGACGACATCCTGGAAGGCGAAAGCGGCGATGACATCCTGCGTGGCCGGGCCGGCGAGGACGAGCTTGCGGGTGGGCTGGGCCGGGACTTCCTGTCCGGCGGTCAGGACGCGGACCAGTTCGTGTTCCGCGCGCTTGCGGAAACCGCCGTGGGTGCCAATCGCGACCAGATCCTCGACTTCGAACAGGG
>NZ_JARAMO010000196.1:0-30256 GCF_028807275.1 Mameliella sp. AT18 | reverse complement strand
CTTTGAGAGAGAACGAGTCCTGACCCTAAGGCCTGCCCTGGCTGGGACATCCCGGATGCGATTCCAACAAGACGGCTTAGCAGGAGACGCCACGCTGAATGGCGGATTGACTTGGGTTCTAAAACCGCTGGACATGAGGTGAACTGGTCGTCAGGAAGACCCGAGTCTGATTTTCAACCGGTGCAGGATGTATCGTCCGGTGTCTCAATCCAAGCAAAATGAGACAACTTCCTGATCCGTGAGTTTGAGCGCGCGAAGTCCCTTCGCTCAAATCCTGATCGCTTCCTACCGTGACTGAAATTCATGGGAGGAAAACATGACACCACCGAAAGACACTTTGGCCTGGATGTACGAAAAGATGGTCGCCAGCCGTCATTTCGAAGAGGAAATCGAAAAGATCTACATGGAGGGCAAGACGCCCGTCTTTAACATGGCGGACGGGCCGATCCCCGGCGAAATGCACCTGTCGAACGGGCAGGAGCCGGTTGCCGTCGGCGTTTGCGCGCACTTGAACCCCGAGGACATTGTAACCGCGACGCACCGTCCCCATCACCAGGCCATCGCCAAGGGCGTCGACCTGAACAAGATGGCGGCAGAGATCTTTGGCAAGGCCACCGGCCTGTCGGGCGGGCGCGGCGGCCATATGCACATCTTTGACGCCGATGTGAATTTTGCCTGCTCCGGTATCATCGCACAGGGCATGGGGCCGGCTGCGGGCGCGGCCTTGTCCCGCAAGCTGCAAGGCAAGCCCGGCGTGGCAATCTCTTTCATAGGCGAAGGTGCGGCGAACCAGGGCGCTTTCCATGAGGCATTGAACCTCGCGGCGGTCTGGAAACTACCGATGGTTGTTATCGTCGAAGACAACGCTTGGGGCATTTCCGTCGCCAAAGAGGCCTCCACGGCCATCCAGTGCAATGCCGACCGTGCCGCCGCCTATGGCATTCCGGGACACTACATTCCCGGTAACGATCCGCTGAAAATCTATGAAGTCGCGGGCCAGGCCATCGAACGGGCGCGCAACGGTGAAGGCCCGACCCTGATCGAGATCGAGACCTATCGCCTCGCTGGTCATTTCATGGGCGACGCTGAGGGTTATCGCCCCGAGGGCGAGAAAGACGCGCTCTTTGCCAAGGACCCGATCCCCAATCTGCGCAAGGTGTTGGTGGCCGAGCATGGCTTTGCCGAGGCCGATTTGGACGCGATTGAGGCCAAGGCCCGAGACGAGGTGGATGAGGCCATCGCCTTTGCCCGCCAAAGCCCGGACCCCAAGCCCGAAGATGCACTGACAACCGTGTTCGGCTGAGCGCGCAAGGGAGGAAAAACACATGGAAAATGAACGTAAACTGACAATTGCCCGTGCCATGGCCGAGGCCACCGCACAAGAAATGCGCATTGACCCGCGCGTCTTTGTGATGGGCGAAGACATTGCCGATCTGGGGGGTGTCTTCGGGAACACGCGCGGTCTGGCTGAAGAATTTGGCAAAGAACGTGTCCGCGACACACCGATTTCGGAAACCGGCTTTATCGGGGCCGCCGTCGGCGCGGCCCAGGATGGGATGCGGCCTGTGGTTGAGCTGATGTTCGTCGATTTCTTCGGCGTCTGTTTTGATGCGATCTATAACCTGATGGCCAAGAACACCTATTTCTCGGGTGGCAAGTTCAACGTGCCGATGGTGCTGATGACCTCGACCGGCGGCGGCTATTCCGACGCGGGGCAGCACTCGCAATGCCTCTATGGTAGCTTTGCTCACCTGCCCGGGATGAAGGTCGTCAGCCCCTCGAACGCTTATGACGCCAAGGGTCTTATGACGGCGGCGATCCGGGACCCGAACCCGGTAATCTATATGTACCACAAGGGCCTGCAAGGCATGGGGTGGCTTGGCACCGAAAAGGGCGCCATCGTTCATGTGCCCGAAGAGGCCTTTGAGGTAGAGATCGGCAAGGCAAAAATCGCCCGCGAAGGCCGTGACGTGACTGTCGTGTCGATCGCGCAGGGCGTGCACCATGGGCTCAATGCCGCGAAAGTTCTGGAAGAGCAAGGCATTAGTGCCGAGGTGGTCGATCTGCGTTCCCTAGTGCCACTGGATCGCGACACAATCCGCGCCAGTGTCGCAAAGACCGGGCGGCTGATCGTGGTGGACGAGGATTACCACAGCTTTGGCGTCTCGGGCGAGATTATCGCCACTGTGACCGAAAGCAATCTGGCTGATCTCAAGGCCCCGCCGCGTCGGATTGCCTATCCCGATGTTCCGATCCCCTTCGCCCGCGTGATGGAGCAGCATTGCCTGCCGAACGCGGACAAGATCGTCGTCGCCGCACGCGAGCTGTGTCAGGCCCCGATCCCGGCCTGATCCGTACTTAAAACCCCACGACTATAACGCGCCACTCCGGACAGACCCGGAGTGGCGCAGGAAGGACTTTGTCACATGGCAACGGAAATCATCATCCCCTCTGACCTCTGGGAAGGCGACGAGGAAAGCGTTATCACCGCCTGGCTGGCTGACGACGGCGCGCAGGTCAACGAAGGCGCGCTGATCGCCGAGATCATGACCGCGAAGGTTCAGCACGAAATCAGCGCTCCGGCCTCTGGCACCCTGTCGATTGCCAAGGAACAGGACGCTGTTGTCGCCAAGGGTGACGTGATCGGGTCGATCGAATGACCGAGGCAACAGAGGCCAAGGAGCGCGTCGTGCCGTTGCGCGGGGCGCGCGCCATGATTGCGGACAAGATGCTATCGTCCCTGCAGGGGGCGGCACAGCTGACGCACCATGCGCGTGCCGATATGGGTGCGATGCTGGCCGCAAAGGCGCAGTTCAAAGCCGAAGGCATTGCGCTTTCCGTCGAAGACCTTTTGATGGGGGCGGTGGTTCAGACCCTAGGCCGCCATCCCGATATCAACGGAACGCTCAAAGAGCGCACGATTACCTTGTCAAAGTCGGTGGATCTGGGTGTGGCGATTGCTCTACCCGGAAACCTGCTGGCCGCGCCGGCGATTTTCGGGGCGGACAAGATGACCCTGGCGGAATTGCGCGCTGCACGTCGCGACCTTGCCGAACGGGCAAAGTCCAACAAGCTGACGGTTGCGGAAATGACCGGGGGCACGTTTACCGTGTCGAACCTTGGTCTGTCGCGGGTAGAGCAGTTCACACCGATCCTG
Organism: Mameliella sp. AT18; assembly: GCF_028807275.1. Lineage (NCBI taxonomy): Bacteria > Pseudomonadati > Pseudomonadota > Alphaproteobacteria > Rhodobacterales > Roseobacteraceae > Antarctobacter > Mameliella sp. AT18. Next base: position 27,099 of record NZ_JARAMO010000196.1, on the reverse strand, counting down.
AACACGCCACAGATTGGGATTCTGGGGATAGGGCGGGTCGTGGAAACGGCCGTGCGCGACGGTGACGGGATCGCATGGCGGTCGTTTACCGGGCTGTCCCTGACCTTTGATCACCGCGCGATTGACGGCGCGCCTGCGGCCGATTTCCTGACGGATCTTTGTCAGACGATCGAGAGTTTTGCGCCGTGATTGTCGCTGAATTTCCTACTGCGGATGACGGGATCGCCCGTGAAATGGCGCTGTTGCAGCAAGGGCGATCTGCGGCTTTGCTGTGGTCCAGCGAGTCACCCGCGCTTGTGCTGCCCGCGGCTTTGATGCGAAGCTCACAAGTGCAGGCAGCCGCCACGCTGGCCGAGCGGGCGGGGATCCCTGTTGTGACCCGGCGCAGCGGGGGCGGCATTGTCCCACAGGGGCCGGGGACATTGAACTTGGCGTTGGTGTTTCCAGCCCCGCCGGGATTTCAACTCGAAGACGGCTATCGGCTGATTTGCAATGCATTGGCCGAGGCACTGACGCGGTTCGATATTCGGTCTTCAACGGGCGCCTGCGCGCAGTCGTTTTGCGACGGCACGTGGAACGTTCTTGTTGAGGGCAGAAAACTTGCTGGGACGGCGCAGCGCTGGCGCAGCACGCGCTCGGGCCCGATTGTTCTGGCGCATGCTGCCATCCTTTTAACCCGGCCAGACACGGTGCATTGGCGGGTGATGAACCAACTGCACCGCGCCGCCTTTTCGGGCAGCGACGGATTGCGCCCAAAGGTCCATGTCGCCCTGAACGAGGTGATCGGCGAACGCACCAATCCAGGAAGTTTCCCCGGCGCACTGGCACGGGCGGCAGAGGACCGCCTGACCAGTCTGATCACACAGGAATCCAAAGCGGCCTGACCGCCGCAGACCAACCAAAACGGGAGGACGGAATGAAGATCAAGTTAAACATCGCGGCCTTTATCGGGGCGACCCTGATATCCGCACACGGCGCGGTCGCGCTGGAGTCAGCCCCCGTGCTCGACATGGACACGGCATTGAAAATCGCGGGCGGCTGTCGGGCTCTCGCAGAGGCGGAAGGATGGCGGATGAATATCGCGATCGTTGATCGTGGGGCAAATCTCGTCGTCTTTCATCGTATGGACGGAGCCTTTCTCGGGAGTGGCGGCATTGCGATCGGCAAGGCCAAGACATCAGCGAATTTTCCATTTTCGACCCGCTTTGTCGGGGAGCTTGCCTATGGAGTCGATGGTGCGACACCCGTGGTAGCGGGGCTGGACGAAGTGGACGGGGTTATTGCCTTTGCCGGCGGCCTGCCGATCAGGGCAGGGGAGTTTCACATCGGCGGCATCGGCATCAGTGGCGATAGCGCTGACAATGACGAAGCCTGCGCCAAGGCCGGTTTGGAGGCCGTTTTCAAGGACATGAAGTAGGCGCGACCGCGGACAAAATTGAAGCGCGGCATCGTCACCGGAACGGCCGGCTCGTTCGCTCGCGCGGCGTGAAGGTGTGGCCACCAAAAGGGAGGAAAAAAACCATGACCATTCAATTCCACCGGCTGCGGCCGGAGAAAGAGACCCGCGCCGGGATGAGCCGGCGGATGTTTCTGATGACAACGACGATGGCGGGGATCACGACCGGTTCCCTGCTGGGCAACACGGCTTTTGCAGCTTCCGGCGTTCTGGACGACGCCCAGAAAGCCCGCCTGTTGCGCGTGATTCAGGACATCTATCCGCATCCCGATGTTTTACCGCTGTCGCATTACGAGGCGATAGCCGCGACCGTTTTGAAGAATGCCGAGATGGATGCGGAGAATGCCAAAGGTTTGATCGACGGACTGGCCCAGATCGAGGCGCAGGCGAAGTCGCTGTTTGGAACCAGCTATACCGACATCGCCGAACCTGACGCCCGCGAGGGTCTGCTGCGGCATTTCCAGAGCGAGGGCTTTTTCCAATCCGTCCGGTGGACGGCCTATTTCGGCATCTACGACAACAAAGAGATCTGGCCGCTGTTTGGATACGAGGGTTCCTCGGTCGAGCACGGCGGCTATATCGACCGCGGATTTTCGGACATCACGTTTGTGCCCGAAGGGCCGACCTTGGACGAGCGCCTCGCGCAGGTTCAGGGTTAAGGGATAGATATCATGGCACAATTTGATCTTAATGACGATTCTGCCGTCGTCATCATCGGTTCGGGCGCGGGGGGTGGAACCCTTGCCAACGAACTGGCCCAAAGAGGTATCAAGTCAGTCGTGCTTGAAGCGGGAAAACGCTTTGACATGGGCGATATCGAGAACGATGAATGGGCGATGTTCAACAAAATCTCGTGGCTGGACAAACGCTACTCTGGCGGTGGCTGGCATGGGGCCGTGAACCACCCCAACCTCCCGGCCTGGATTGTAAAGGGTTTTGGCGGCTCGACCGTCCACTGGGCGGGCGTCGCGCTGCGGTTCAAGGAATACGAGTTCAAGACACGCACCCATTACGGCGCGATTGATGGGGCCAATGTTGAAGACTGGCCGATTTCGCTGGAGGAGATGACCCCCTGGTATGAGAAGGCCGAGCTTAAGATGGGCGTGACCGGCAAGACCACCGGGATGCCGCACCTGCCATGGAATAACGGCTTTCGGGTTTTGGCCGAAGGGTGCCGCCGAACCGGGCGCACGGACTACAATTCGGGGCCGATGGCCATCAACTCGGTCGAGCGGGACGAGCGACCGGCCTGTCACCAGATCGGCTTTTGTATGCAGGGCTGTGCGATTGGGGCGAAATGGTCGACTATGTACCCCGAGCTGCCGCGCGCCGAGGACACCGGTCTGTGCGAAATCCGGACCGATGCGATGGTCCTGAAGATCGAGCATGACGCGGACGGCAAGGCCAGCGGCGTTCTTTATGCCGATGCAGACGGCAACCAAAACCTGCAAAAGGCGCGGGTGGTTTGCGTTGCGGGCAACTCGATCGAAAGCCCACGGCTTTTGCTGAACTCGGCCTCCCCGATGTTCCCTGATGGGCTGGCCAACAGCTCGGGTCAGGTGGGCAAGAACTACATGAACCACACCACCGGCGGCGTCTACGCGGTGTTGCCGGAGAAAGTGCACATGTACCGCGGCACTTCGGTTGCGGGGATTGTGGGGGATGAAGTCTACCACGATGCCGCGCGCGGGTTCAGTGGGGGCTATTATCTGGAGTTCCTGTCTCTGGGGCTGCCGTTTATGGCGGCGTTCCTTGAGCCGGGGAATACGGGCTGGGGGCGCAGTGTCGCGCGCGCGCTCGAATCCTATGACCGCATGTCGGGGGTCTGGGTTCTGGGTGAGGATCTGGCCCAAGAGCGCAACGGGATCACCTTACATGACAGCGAGGTTGATCAGCACGGGCTTCCGGTGCCAATTGTTTCCAAGACACCGCACAATAACGACTACGAGATGACCGAGCACATGTATGAAACCTCGGCGCAAATCTACGAAGCCGTCGGTGCGACGGATGTTTATGAGCTGCCAGCCTATCCGGCCACCCACAACATGGGTACGAACCGGATGCATGTGGATGCTGATAAGGGCGTGGTCAATGCCTATGGCCAAGCGCATGACATGTCCAACCTGTTCGTTTCGGACGGCAGTCAGTTCACCTCGTCTGCGGCGTGTAATCCGACGTTGACGATCGTGGCGCTGGCCATCCGTCAGGCGGAGTACATCGCGCAGGAAATGAACGCCCGCAACATCTGAGGGGCGGGTTCCTCCCGGAGGCGGCCAGGCGCAACGCCTGGCCGCTTTCATTCGGGGCGTTGCAATCCTTCGGAGGCGATCCAGCGATTGATCGTCGCACGGCTGATGCCAAGCAAACGTGCGGCTTTGGTAACATTCCAGTCAGCACTGTTCAGGGCGTCACGCAGCGAATGCCGCGCCAGTTCGCGTTGTGGCGTGGCTGGGCGGTTCTGAATTCGGTCGGGCAGGTCGGTCACATTGATTGTTGCGCCATTGCCGCAGATCAGCGCTTCGCGGAGCACAGCGCGCATCTCGCGCTGGTTTCCAGGCCAATCATAATCGCACAGCAGCCCCATAGCCTGATCCGAGACCTGCGGCGGCGTGGCCCGGTCCCGCGCTAGATACGCGCGGATCAACTGCTCGACCTCGCGCAGCCGCAAAGGGGGCAGCTCCAGCACTGACTGGCCGATCAGATGCAGTAGGCCCGGTTGCACAATGCCGCCGTTCTGAAACTGCTGCCAGGGCTGATCCGAGGTAAATAGCACCAGCGCGCGGTCCTCATTGAAACGATCCCCATTTGCAAGCTCGTCTGCTTCCAGGAACTGTTTCAGACGTGCCTGAGCGGCGCTGCCCAGCTGTTCGATATTCTCCAGTACCAAAGTCGGCGAGAACCGTTCCACCGGATAATCCCCAAGAAACTGCATTACATCCAGCGCTTCGCTCACGCTTGCGTCTGCGTTGGGGCTGTTGGCATCCAGCGTCACGCCCGTGGGGCCGATCAGCCCAAGATCGCCGATAATCGCCTGGGCAAACTCCCGGCTGTCGCCACCGGGCGCGCCGCAAATCAACAGCGGAACGCGGTAGGCGGCCAGTTTGCGGGCGCGCTCGACCAGATTGGGCATCGCCGCGCCCTGATTGGCGAAACATGCCAGCGGGCCGGTCTTGTCCAGCCGGGCTGGCACGTTGGGCGTGCCGGAGTTGATGAAATACCGGCGCGGGGGCACTCGGGCTGGTCCGCGCAGGCAGACCTCAAGATCGTGCAGTTCGGACAGGTGCCGCCCGACAAGGTTCTGATGGGGCTCGGGGCGCGCATCATCACGCCAAAGCGGCAGGCTGAAAATCACATCGCCTCGGTCATCGCAGGCCACCAGCGTTTCAAAACAGCGCCGGGTGGCGGGGTCTCGCGACATCAGCCGCGCTGTCATCTTGTCTGAATGGTAATTGCGGAACAGACGTGTCTGGAACTGGCGCGAGGCCCGGTGCAGGGTCTGTTCGCACAGGCCAATTTCGTCGGGGCGCCGGCCGACTGCTCCTACCAGCGTGATCGAGCCGATAAGATTGTTCTGCGCATCCGTCAGCGGGGTAGAGCTACAGGCAAATCGGGAAAAACAGCGATAGAAATGATCCTCGCCCGATACGGTCACTACATTGCCCGATTCCAGCGCGATGCTGATGCCGTTGGTCCCCGCCAGCCGTTCGTTCCAGATTCCGCCTACTGTCAGCCCGTGCCGCTGAAATTCGGTTTCGGCGCCCTCGGGGGCGTAACATTCCAGCACCACGCCTTCCGCGTCCGAGACCAGCAAGCAATAGCGGCTTTTGCTGGGCAGCAGGGTTGAAGGATCCAGTTCGGCAGCCGCACCGCCGATCAGATCCTGAAAGCGTTCGCGCCGGGGCGATAGTTCGGTTTCCTGTAGGCGCAGGATCGGCGCGCGGGTGCCGACCGCCAGCCGGTGTTTCTGAGTCGAGCGTGCCCTGGACCGCGCAAGCAACTCGCGCAGTGCGGTTTTTTGTTGCAAGGCAACCATTTCGTTTCCTCCCTTTGGCGTGAAGTGAACCACGGCCAACCTTTTGATTATCGCGTGGTTTCCCCTTTTTGTCCAAGTTGAGCGCAAGTCGCAGATCGCGCCTGTTGCAGTCGCTGAAAATCGGCATCCGCATGATAGCTTGATCGCGTCAGCGGAGAAGCCGAGACAAGCGCGAACCCCTTGCCCAGGGCGGCTGTCTTGTAGGCTGTGAATTCCTCGGGCGTGATGTAGCTGGCCACGGGGTGATGTTTCGGCGTCGGTTGCAGGTATTGCCCGATGGTCAGAAAATCGACGCCTGCCGCGCGCAGGTCGTCCATCACTTGATGCACGGACTGGCGATCCTCGCCCAGGCCGACCATCAGCCCCGATTTGGTGAAGATGGACGGGTCGCGCTGCCGGACACGGTCCAACAGGCGCAGCGAATGATAGTAGCGCGCACCAGGGCGGATTTGCGGATAAAGCCCCGGCACGGTTTCAAGGTTGTGATTGAAGACATCCGGGCGCGCATCGACCATAGCGTCCACCATGGCGGGGTCGCAACCCAGGAAATCCGGTGTCAGAAGCTCGATGGTGGTGTTGGGGTTGGACCGGCGGATGGCACGGATCGTGTGCACGAAGTGCTCTGCACCACCGTCGGCAAGGTCGTCGCGGTCGACAGAAGTGATCACGACGTGCCGGAGCCCCAAGCGTGCCACGGCTTTGGCCACCCGTCCAGGTTCGAACGGGTCCAGAGCCTCTGGCCGACCGGTGGCCACATTGCAGAAGGAGCAGCCCCGCGTGCAGGTGTCGCCCATGATCATCATGGTCGCGTGACCCTGGTCCCAGCATTCGCCCAGATTGGGACAACTGGCCTCTTCGCACACGGTGGTCAGCTTTTCGTCACGGACGAGAGCCATTGTTCGGGCGAATCCTGCGCCCGAAGGGGCCCGGACGCGAATCCAGCCCGGTTTGACCGGTCCCGACACGGATTTGCGATGCGCCTTTTCAGGGTGTCGCAGGGTCGGTGTCTGTCGTGGTGTCATTCGGCAAGCGCGTCCAAGGCCGCCAGCGCCCGGCCTCCGTAAACGACCGAAGGACCGCCCCCCATCTCGATTGCGACCGAGATCGCCTCGATCACCTCGTCGCGGGTTGCGCCGTGTTTCAGCGCGGCCCGCAGGTGAAACACGATACAATCTTCGCACCGGATCGCGATGGAAATCGAGAACGCCATCAGTTCCTTGACTTTGCTTGACAATGCCGCGTCGCCCGACACGGCGCTGACCAGCTGGCTGTAGGGTTTCATCGGCGCGGGGGCCGCCTTGAACAGTGCGCCCACGCGTTTGTCGATTTCCGCGCTCTCGGCGCGGTAGTTCTTAGTCATCGTGTTCCTCCCGTCAGGCCCGTGTGATAGAGATGCGTTTGCCTCAGGCGGCGCAGGCATCGTGGACCGTTGACGGCACTATGCGTGCTGTGTGCACCGCGATGTATCGGAGATCGGGTATTCGGACCTGTCAGGCCGGTAACTGTCTCATTTGGCGGCAAGTGAGACAGTGCCTGTGTCATGAAGACAAATCAGGATTGTTTGTTTGACAGGCAGCCCCTTGCTGGTGTGGAGTGCCGTGACGTCAGGGGAGTCCCGCCAAGGGGACTGAGAGGCTGACAGGGGGAAACCCCGGTGAAGCGACCCTTTGAACCTGACCCAGTTGATGCTGGCGTAGGAAGACCGAAGGGCAATTTCCCCACTTGCACACCGGGGCGGTCCTTTCGGGCCGCGGTGGCCCTTTTGCGGGCTACGGGCCGCTTTCTGCCTCACGTTTCGCTTGGGTCTTTTCGAGCGCACTTGAGGAGACGCAAATGAACGCCAAGACCCCACAGATCACCACCGGGCCGCTGCCCGCTTCGACCAAAATCCACGTGCCCGGACAGGTGCACGATATCCGCGTGCCGATGCGCTGCATCGCCATGTCGAACGAACCCCCAGTGACGGTCTATGACAGTTCCGGCCCTTACACCGATCCCGCTGTCAGCATCGATATCGCCAAGGGCTTGGCCGCTGTGCGCAGCCAATGGCAGATCGCACGCGGCGATTTGCAGGAATACGAAGGGCGCCACGTCACCTCTGCCGACAACGGGTTTGCCGAAGGTGCGCGCCTGACCCCGGCCTTTCCGATAGCCCGCAAACCGCTGCGGGCGACGGACGACAAGGCGGTCACCCAGTTGGCCTATGCCCGCGCCGGGGTCGTCACCCCGGAAATGGAATTCGTCGCCATCCGCGAAAACGAAGGCCGCATGGAAGCCTATCGCCGCGATGGCGAAGATTTTGGCGCCGCGATCCCCGATCTTGTCACCCCCGAATTCGTCCGTGACGAAATCACCGCTGGCCGCGCCATCATCCCCGCCAACATCAACCACCGCGAGTTGGAGCCGGTTATCATCGGCCGGAACTTCAAGGTGAAGATCAACGCCAACATCGGCAACTCGGCCGTCACCTCCAGCATGGAGGAAGAGGTCGAAAAGATGGTCTGGGCCATCCGTTGGGGAGCGGATACGGTGATGGATCTGTCCACCGGGCGCAACATCCACAACATCCGCGACTGGATCCTGCGCAACGCACCCGTTCCGATCGGCACCGTGCCGCTGTATCAGGCGCTGGAAAAGGTGGGCGGCATCGCCGAGGACCTGACCTGGGAAATCTTCCGCGACACGCTGATCGAACAGGCCGAACAGGGGGTGGATTACTTCACTATCCACGCAGGCGTGCGGCTGCACATGATCCCGATGACCGCGAAACGCGTGACCGGCATCGTATCGCGCGGCGGGTCTATCATGGCCAAGTGGTGTCTGCACCTTCACCGCGAATCCTTCCTGTATGAGCATTTCGAGGAAATCTGCGACATCTGCCGCCGCTATGACGTGTCTTTCAGTCTGGGCGATGGGCTGCGCCCCGGGTCCATCGCGGACGCCAACGATCAGGCGCAGTTCGCGGAACTGGAAACTCTGGGGGAGCTGACGAAAATCGCGTGGGCCAAGGACTGCCAGGTGATGATCGAAGGCCCGGGCCACGTGCCGATGCACAAAATCAAGGCCAACATGGACAAGCAGCTGGAGCATTGCCACGAGGCACCCTTCTATACGCTTGGGCCGCTCACCACGGATATCGCACCGGGCTATGACCATATCACCAGCGCCATCGGTGCCGCGATGATCGGGTGGTTCGGCACGGCGATGCTGTGCTACGTGACACCGAAGGAACACTTGGGCCTGCCGGACCGCGACGACGTGAAAACCGGCGTGATCACCTACAAGCTGGCTGCCCACGCTGCCGACCTGGCCAAGGGGCACCCCGGCGCGCAGATCCGCGACGACGCCCTGTCCCGCGCCCGGTTCGAATTCCGCTGGGAAGACCAGTTCAACCTGGGCCTTGATCCCGACACGGCGCGCGAAATGCACGACGAAACCATGCCAAAAGAGGCGCACAAGGTGGCGCATTTCTGTTCGATGTGCGGGCCGAAATTCTGTTCCATGCGCATTTCCCACGACATCCGCGCAGAGGCGGAAAAGCAGCAGGGCATGGAAAAGATGGCCGCCAAGTTCCGCGAAGGTGGCGAATTGTACGTGCCTGCGCAGGAGTCGGCAGAATGATCTCTGTCCTTGGAATGGGGGTGGCGGGGCTTTGCGTCGCCACCTCTCTGGCTGAACGTGGTCTGCAGGTAGAGGTGATCACCCCCGAAGGGTCGCCTGATCCGGCCTCTTGGCTGGCAGGGGGGATGCTGGCGCCGTTCTGCGAAGGTGAAAGCGCACCGGATTTGGTGGTGAAAATGGGCCAGTCCGCCGGCGACTGGTGGGGGGCTCGGGTCGGGTCGCTGGTTCGCATGGGAACGCTGGTGGTGGCACCGTCGCGCGATGTCTCCGAACTGGATCGCTTCGCGCGGGCGACCGAAGCGCACGAATGGGTGAACCCTGCCGATCTGGAACCTGATCTGGAAACCCGGTTCGCCCGTGGTCTGTTCTTCGCAAAAGAGGCCCACATGGATCCGCGCGAAGCGATGCGCAGCCTACGTACGCGGCTAGAGGCGATGGGCGTCCGCTTTCACCACGGGCCATCCACGGGGCAGATCATCGACTGCACCGGCATGGCAGCCGCGGCCCAATTGCCGGACCTGCGCGCCGTGCGGGGTGAGATGCTGGCGCTTTATGCCCCCGACGTGCAACTGACCCGCACCGTGCGGCTGCTGCATCCACGCTTTCCGTGTTACATCGTTCCGCGCGGGGATGGGCACTATATGGTCGGCGCAACCATGGTGGAAAGCGCACGCAATGGTCCGGTCAGTGCCCGCGCGGTGATGGAACTGTTGTCCACTGCTTACACCGTCCATCCCGCCTTTGCAGAGGCGGAAGTGACCGAAACCGGCTCGGGCCTGCGCCCGTCGTTTCCCGACAACATCCCCGCCATCCGCTTTCTCGGCGACAAAATTTTCATGAACGGCATGTACCGCCACGGGTTCCTGACCGCCCCGGCCCTGGCCGAGGAACTGGCCGCCTCCCTGACACAGGAGATCGCCCATGCAGGTTGACCTGAACGGCGTGCGGATCGATACCACGGCTGCATCCCTTGCCGCGCTGATCGATGAACGCGGATTTGACCCCGCCAGTATCGCGACGGCGGTGAACGGTGACTTCGTACCCCGTCCGCTGCGCGAAGGAACGAAGCTGGCCGACGGTGACAAGATCGAAGTCCTGTCACCCATGCAGGGGGGCTGAGATGTTCTACGGAGTTGACCTGACCTCGCGGCTGATGCTGGGGACGGCGCAGTATCCATCACCCGCCGTTCTGCGTGACGCCATTACTGCCTCCGGGACCGAGGTGATTACCGTTTCCCTGCGCCGCGAAGGGGCGGACGGCGCGGCGTTTCGGCAGATCCTGTCTGACAGCGGTTGCCGGATACTGCCCAACACGGCCGGTTGCCACACCGCCCGCGAAGCGGTCACGACAGCCCATATGGCGCGTGAATTGTTCGGAACGCACTGGATCAAACTGGAAGTGATCGGTCATGCCGACACCTTGCAGCCTGATCCTTTCGCGCTGGTCGAGGCCACCCGTACCCTGTGCGCTGACGGGTTCGAGGTTTTCCCCTATACCACCGACGACCTGATCGTCGGGGAAAAACTGCTAGAGGCGGGTTGCCAGGTGCTTATGCCCTGGGGTGCGCCGATCGGATCGGGGCAGGGGCTACGCAATATCGAGGGGCTGCGCACGATGCGGGCGCATTTTACGGGTGTCCCACTGGTAGTGGATGCCGGGATCGGCGCACCCAGCCAGGCAGCGCAGGCGATGGAAATGGGATTTGATGCGGTTCTGCTGAACACCGCTGTCGCCCGCGCGCTGGATCCGGTCGGAATGGCGCGGGCCTTCGGGCAGGCAGTGCAGGCCGGGCAGGCGGCGTGTCAGGCCGGGCTGATGCCCAGGCGCGACATGGCCCAACCCTCGACCCCGGTCTTCGGCATGGCGGAGCTGGCATGATGCTGGACCCGTTCTATCTGATTGCCGGTACGGCCGACCTGCTGGAACGTCTGGTGCTCTTGGGGGTACGGACCGTGCAATTGCGGGCCAAAGGCTTGTCCCCTGATAGATTGCGCGGTGAAATATTGCGGGCTCAGGCGTGTTGCCGCGCCTATGGGGCGCAGTTGATTCTGAACGATTACTGGGAACTGGCGCTGATGCTGGGTGTTGATTTCGTTCACCTGGGCCAAGAGGACATGGATACTGCCGACTTCGCCGCGTTGCGCCATGCCGGAATTCGGTTCGGTCTGTCCTCCCATGACGAGGCCGAATTGGACCGCGCCCTGGCCCTGAACCCGGATTATGTCGCGCTTGGCCCGGTGTATCCGACCCTTCTGAAAAAGATGAAATGGGGGCCGCAGGGTTTGGACCGGGTGCAGGACTGGAAAGCACGGGTCGGCAAGGTGCCGCTGGTCGCGATTGGCGGGCTGACTCCCGAACGCCTGCCCGGCGTCTTCGCGGCAGGGGCCGATAGCGCCGCAGTGGTAACGGACATCCAGATGGCCGCCGATCCCGAAGCCCGGTGCCGCGAATGGCTGGAAGCGACGCAGGAACCGGCGCTGTGACCCGTTATGAAAGTCAGCAATGCTTGCCCGAGGTCGGGGCGAAGGGGCAAGCCCTGTTTTCGCAAGCCGAGGCTCTGGTCGTCGGTGCAGGGGGGCTGGGGTCTGCTGTTCTGCCCGTTTTGGCCGGGGCCGGATGCGGGCGGATCGTCGTTATCGATCCCGACCGGGTAGAAGAGGGCAACCTGCACCGCCAGAAATTGTACCGCATGGTGGATATCGGCCACCCCAAGGCCGAGTGTGCAACCCGGGCCCTGACGGACCTGAACCCGGATTGTCGGGTGCAAGCTCACGTTGCGCGGTTGGACCCTGTTCTGGCGCGTCAACTGGTGCCGCAGGCCAGCGTGGTCGTGGATGCGGCAGACAGCTTCGCAGTGACCTATGCGTTGTCCGATGTCTGCCTTTCTGCAAGGGTGCCGCTGATCAGCGCGTCGGTTCTGGGGCGTACGGGCTATGTGGGCGGGTTCTGTGGCGGGGCGCCCGGCTATCGGGCGGTTTTCCCTGATCTGCCGCTTCAGGTGCAGACCTGTGCCACGGCGGGAGTCATGGGGCCTGTCGTGGCGATGCTGGGCACGATGCAGGCGCAGATGGTCCTGTCGGTGCTGCTGAGCCACGAACCCAACCCACTGGGGCAGATCATGTCCGTCGATATGGCTGGTTGGCGGGTGTCCTCGTTCCGGTTTGACGGTGCGTCGGACCCCTAGCGGGCTATTCCGGGCGTTATCGCGCGATCTCAAATAACCGAAAACGATCTGGTGATAGATCTCCGCCTTTCACCCGCGCCGGAGCGGATCGCCCTTTATCTGTCGGCTGGTGCTGAAATCCGATGGCACGGTTTGCCTGTCGCAAGAGGGGTCAGAGACCCTTGTGCTACGGGATCTGTCCATGGAGGGCGCGCAGGTCTCGGCGCGTTTGGGCAAAACGAATGCGCAGGTCGAAGCGCGGGTGCGTCTTGCAGAGCGGGACACCGGGCTCTTGATCTCTGTCCTGACCGGGGGTGTCGCGCGCGAATTTCTCCTCCCCGATGCCCTTTCAGGCAGCGCCGCGCTTGTCGATGCCAGCGACAGCGTGGTGGCGCCCATGACCGGCGTGATCGTCGCGCTGGATGTCGCGGTGGGCGACACGGTCGCCGAAGGCGCCCGGCTGGGTGTGATGGAAGCCATGAAGATGGAAACCGCCCTGGTCGCCCCGCGCATCGGAACCGTGGCCGAGGTGCTCTGCGCCGCGGGGGACGCGGTCGAAGGTGGCGCGATCCTCGTCAACTTCGAGGCCGCAGCATCATGACGAGGGACGTCCGGATCTTCGAGGTAGGCCCGCGTGACGGTCTGCAGAATGAAAAGGCGCTGATCCCGACGCGGGACAAGATCGCCCTGATCGACCTGCTGTCATCGGCAGGCTTCGCCCGGATCGAGGCCACCAGTTTCGTGTCTCCGAAATGGGTGCTTCAACTGGCCGATGCGGGTGAGGTCATGGCCGGGATCACCCGCGCCGGGGGTGTGAGCTATGCGGTCCTGACACCGAACCTCAAGGGGTTCGAACGGGCGCTGGCGGCCGGGGCGGATGAGGTCGCCGTCTTTGCCTCGGCCTCCGAGGCCTTCAGCCGGAAGAACATCAACTGTTCCGTCGCGGAAAGCCTGGAGCGATTTGCCCCCCTGATGCAGGCCGCGCGCGACGCCGCGATTCCCGTGCGCGGCTATGTGTCCTGTGCGATGGAATGCCCCTATTCCGGCGCGGTGGACCCGAACGCCGTCCGGGATGTGGCCGTCGCCCTGGACGAAATGGGATGCTACGAGATTTCGCTGGCGGATACGATCGGCCGCGCGACGCCCGAGGCGACATTCGCCATGCTCGAAGCGGTGGTCGATCTTGTCCCGGCGGAGCGTCTGGCCGGGCATTTCCATGACACCGGCGTGCGGGCCCTGGGCAATGTGGCGGTGGCGCTGGATTTTGGCTTGCGGTCCTTCGACAGCGCGGTCGGCGGTCTTGGCGGCTGCCCCTATGCGCCCGGCGCCAAGGGCAACCTGTCGACGACCGCGCTTGTGACGATTCTGGAAGAGCGCGGGTTCCGGACAGGGATAGACCGTGACCAGCTGGCCGAGGCCGAGCGGCTGGTGGCCGGTTTCGCCCGCAACACGGCGCAGTCAATGGAGAATACAGAATGAGCTTTGAAACCATCCGGGTGACGCGGGATGAACGCGGTATCGCCACGGTGACGCTGGCGCGACCCGAGAAACATAACGCCATGAATGCGCAGATGATCGGTGAGTTGACCGAGGCGGCGAAGGCGCTGGCCGAGGACAGTTCGGTTCGGGCGGTGATCCTGACCGGCGAGGGGCGCAGTTTCTGCGCCGGGGGCGATCTGGGCTGGATGCGCGCGCAGGCCGAACAGGACCGTGCGGGCAAGATGCAGGAGGCCGGTTCGCTGGCCGGGATGCTGGGCCTGTGGAACGCCCTGCCAAAGCCGGTGATCGGGCAGGTGCAGGGGGCGGCCTATGGTGGCGGCATCGGGCTGATTGCCGTCTGCGATATCGTCATCGCCGAGGAAAACACACGTTTCGCCCTGACCGAGACGCGCCTTGGCCTGATTCCGGCCACCATCGGCCCCTTCGTCGTCCGTCGCATGGGCGAGGCCTTTGCCCGGCAGGTCTTTTTCACGGCGCGCCCCTTCGATGCCGCCTTCCTGATGCGCGCCGGGCTGGTCGCGCGGATCTGCGCGGCGGAGGGCATGGCCGAGGCGGTGGAGGAAGAGGTCTCTGCCATTCTGAACTGTGCGCCCGGCGCGGTCTCGGCGGCCAAGGTCCTGTGCCGCGAGCTTGCCGGCACGGACCCGGTGCAGGCCGCCGACATGACTGCCAGTGCTTTGGCCGACTGTTGGGAGACTGAGGAAACGCAGGAAGGCATCTCAGCTTTCTTTGCCAAGGAAACGCCGACGTGGCGACGGAACGCTTGAGGAGCACGTCTGGCTGCTACAGGGATAACAAACCGCATCATCCGAAATGTTTGTTTCCGATGATCTGCCACCGATCTTTCATCCCGCCTCGACCGGCGTCCGGTTCGTGTTTACGCCGCTCGGCGCGGGTTGCGCAATCGCGCAATAAGCGAGCTATTTTCTCGCGCAGCGGGGCGGGCGATTGCGGTAGTCTTTGGGCCATGGTTGGGGGAGGACCATACCGCGCATGGCGCTGGCTCTGCTTGTTGGAAATGCCGTCATTTGTCTGCTGGGACCCGTCTGGCTGGGTACTCTCCTTGGCTGGGAGAAACCCATGCTACATTGGGGTGCACTGTCATTCCTTGTTAGGGATGCATTGAAACTGGGACTGGCACAACGTGTCATTCCGCTGAGCGGGCGAATGGTCAGAGCGCGGTCAGGATCGTCACGATTCACGGGTCGCGCCGGAATGGGAGGCTTGGTGCATGCATCCCCCTTTCATGTTGCCGGGATCACAAGATGCGCAGCATAGCGGTTCCAGTCATGAACTCGCCGGGGGCCAGGAGTCGCAGTCCCGCCCCGGATCGTGAGGCAGGCGCAATTTGAAATGCGCCTGCGAGATGAGACACAGGTTCAATGCACAGGTAATCGGCCTTGTGCAAAAGAGCACAATAGGACAGGCCGGAAACAGCTGTAAGCGAGATTGTTGCGCCGGGTAAGGTGTCGATTCGCGCGATCGTCTCTTTCCATCCGGAATAATGTTGCGTGACATCAAGGGTGATCGGACTGGCGCCTGCGTCGGGGCATTCCGCCGTCTGCTCCGCGTGAACCTGAATCTGACCATCGGATGCAGGTCTGAAATAGGGGTGCCAGCCTATACCACCGGGCATGGCTGTCTTGCCTGAGTTTATCAGTTTCAGACTGATTGAAAGGCCATCCTCACAAAGCTCAAACCTTTGGCTTGCGGTAAAGTCGAAGGGCCAGTCATCGTCGGCGTGGTAGTTCAATGTCATCCCGAGGAGTGCCGGGCCGGTTTCGGTGATGTCCCAAGGGCGTTGGTGCGCCGGACCATGCATGACGTCCCTGCCGTTTGCCATGTTCGGGCGAAGCCGAACCCGGCGATCGTTCATAGTGAAGTAGGCATCGCGAATGCGGTTGTGAAACGGGAACAGTGGGAAGGCGCCAGCTTTCGGCCAGGCGTCCGGGGCAAAATGAAGATCGTTCAATGGTACTAGGATGTCACCGTGATCGACGTGCCTGAGCGAGACCAAGCGCCCACCTGCCCAGGGGGCGAAACGCGCTTCGATTTGAGCGTTGCGAATCGAGCATTCGTCAGCTCGTCCGAACCGGTGATCGCTTCCGATAGACGAAGACGAACGGCTCATGGGAGGCGCTGCCGCATCTTGCCGTCATGGTCGATCACGCAGAACCGGCCCCCCTGGAAATGTTCGGCGATCTCGGGCAGGTGCGTGGGGTATTCGCGTGTCGTGTCCGGGCCGGCCAGCGCCTCGGCGGAATCGGCGGGCCTGTAGCCAAGGGCCGTTGCGGTGCTGTTGTCCCACCAGCCGGCGGGAACATGCGAGACACCATAGACCGTCGTGCAGGTGATATCGGGATGTTCCAGCCCGATCATGACCAGTTGCGCGAGATCACGGGAACTGACCCACATGTTCAGCGCCCGGGCGTCCTTGGGGCGGTCCCCGGCGTTTCCGATGCGGATATTCATGGTGCGGATGCCGAACTTGTCGAAATAGAGCCCTGCCTCCAGTTCGCCCCAGCACTTGCTTAACCCGTAGAGTGAATCGGGGCGCATCGGGTCGGCTTCGGACACCACCGTCTGGCGGGGGTAAAATCCGACGGCGTGGTTCGAAGACCCATAGACCACGCGACCGATTCCATTGCGCCGCGCCGCTTCCAGAACGTTGTGCGTCCCGAGGACATTGACGCGCAGGATGTCGTCTATGCTGCGTTCGTTGGGGTAGCCCGCGAGATGCACAATCGCGTCCACATCGGCCAGGCTGGCCGTAAGCGCCGCGCCATCGGAAATATCCACCTGGTCCCAGCTTTCCGTTGCGCCCAGATTCTCCGGTTCTGCCGTGTCCACGATCTTTATGCCTGCCACATGCCCCGACAGGTAGTGCCGAATCGCGGTGCCGACCCGGCCGGACCCGCCTGTCAGCGCGATACGTTTGTCAGAGCGGACGGGCATTTCTCCCTTCATGCCTGGCTGCGCAACAATGGCGGAAGTTCTTGAGTCGGACATGTCTTTGATACCTTTAGGCAGTCGCGGGCGTGCTGGCCGGGTGTGGTCATAAGGGGCGGATTTCACGCAATCAGACCGCGGGGTCCGGCGTCGGCGCCGTGCATGGATGCGCGATCGGCTTGCCCGTGCATACGTGTGGCAGAGCCCGCAAGGACGTAGACGTGTCGTGCCGCCCTGTGATCGTTGTCTCTGTGCAATGGGATAATGTATGATACTTTGGAAGTTTCATTGTCTATCTTTCTTCTCCCATTCTTGAGAAACCAGTGTAAATATAGTTGTTTATGGACCTGAGCTGACGGATTCTCCAGGCGAATCGATACATCTTCTCGTGATAGATACTCAAAATAATGTACGATTGACATTGATAAATGTAAATTCCTGCATTACCCATTCTGGTGCGCGCCGTGATTGGCATGGGGAGGAGCCCTTGGCCGAAGGGCGCGCAGGATAACAGGGAGGATCGAAATGCAACGAGACACTTCGAGAGGTAGTTCCGGCTGGGTCGGGAGCCTGACAGCCCGCTTGATGCGGGGTGTGGCCATCGCGCCCTTGCTTGCGCTTCCGGCGTTTGCGCAGGATGCAACCGGCGAAGCCCCGGCGCTTGCGGACCTGGTGGCCGCCGGTGATCTGCCGCCCGTGGCCGAGCGCGTGGGCGAAGAGCCTGAAGTGGTCACGCCTCTGAATGCCGTGGGTCACTATGGCGGCGATCTCCGGATCTACCTGCGCGGCAGTTCCGACCACAACCATATTCTTCGCGTTGTCGGCCCGCAGGGCCTTGTGCGCTGGGATCCGCAGTACACCCAGGTCGTGCCCAACGTGGCCGAGCGTTTCGAGGTGACCGAGGGCGGCCGTGTTTTCACCTTCTACTTGCGTGACGGGATGAAGTGGTCGGACGGTGAACCCTTCACCGCAGATGACGTGATGTTCAACATTCAGGATCTGGTCCTGAACAATGAATTTGCCCCGACGCCGCCGCGCTATACATCGGGTGGGGAGCCGCTGAAGGCCGAAAAGCTGGACGACTATACCGTTCGCTTCACCTTCAAAGAGCCTTATGGCGACTTCCTCGCCGAACTCGCCAGCCCGCTGGGTCAGCACCCGGTGCTCTATGCCAAGCACTACTGCTCGCAGTTCCTGCCGTCGTACAACGACGACATCGGCGCGCTGATCGAGGCGAACGACGCGACCGATTGGCAGAACCTGTTCCTGCAGAAATGCGGTGACCTGGAAATCCCGGCCCGCTGGGGCAACCCGGAGCGCCCGACGCTGGACCCCTGGATCATCAAGGAGCCCTATGTCGGCGGCACCACGCGGGTGGTGATGGAGCGTAACCCCTACTTCTGGCAGATCGACACCGAGGGCAACCAGCTGCCCTACATCGACCAGATGATAGCGCCGATCGACCAGGATGTCGAAAGCCTGATTCTCTCCGTGATTGGCGGCAAAGTCGATTTCGGCCTGCGCCACATCGATCCGCCGGCCAACCGGCCCGTCCTGGCCGAGAACCGCGAGAAGGGAGACTACCACTTCTTCGAGGCCAAGTCGACCGGCGGCACCGATATGTCCATCAGCTTCAACCTGACTCACAAGGACCCCGACATGCGGGCCCTGTTCAACCAGAAGGACTTCCGCATCGCGTTGTCCCTGGGCATGGACCGTCAGGCGATCATTGACACGGTGATGCTGGGCGAGGGTGAACCGTGGCAGCATGGGCCGTTCGAGGATCATCCCTACTACCACGAAAAGATCGCGACGCAGTTCCTTGAGTACGATCCCGAAAAGGCGAACGCCTTGCTTGACGGGCTTGGCCTCGAACGTGGTGAAGACGGCATTCGCCGGATGGAGAACGGCGAGCCGGTCCGCTTCCAGATCGACGTCATCCCGACCTTTGATCCGACCTGGGTGGACTCCCTGCAACTGATCGAGCAGCAGTGGGCCGAGCTGGGGATTGATATGGAAATCAATCCGATGGAGCGGACGTTCTTCTATGAGCGCACCTCCAACAGCAACGACCACGACGCCGCGGTCTGGCGTGCGACGCAAAGCTGGGTTCCGGGCCAGATCCCGCAGATGCTGGTCCCCGTTCACCACGACAGCCGCTATGGCATCGCATGGCGTGACTGGTACCTCAGCGGTGGCACGGCAGGCGAAGAACCGCCCGCGAACGTCAAGAAGCGGCTTGAGCTTTATGACAAGGCGCGCGGTCTGACCGATCCGCAGGAACGTATCGCCACCTTCCATGAGATTGCCGATATCGCTGCGGATAACTTCGAAGTTCTCGGTGTGTCCAAGGCCGTGCCGACCTACGGCATCGTCAAGAACGACCTGATGAACGTGCCGGACAGCATGCCAAGCTCCTGGTACTATCCGACACCTTCGCCGACCTTGCCGCAAACGTGGTTCTGGAAGGACGAGTAACGTCGACCTTTGCGGCGCTCCCTGGCGGAGCGCCGCGCACTCCCTGACCGGCACTAGCCGACTACGGGACGGGGTGCGTCTGCCCGATGGCAACACTTTCCGGGTGACCGCGAAGGTTCCTCCAACTCCCTTTGTCAGACACCCGTCCCGACCTTCACACTCCGACCGAGGCCTGCCGTCCGTGGCAGCCATCCAATCCACATTGGCTCACGCCGACCCAAGAACAAAGCAAACAGGGGTCTCTTGATGTTACTCGTCTACATCGCGCGCCGTATTCTATGGGCAATCCCGTTCTTTTTCGCGGTCTCGCTCATTGCCTTCGCGCTGATCTCCGCGCCTCCGGGCGACTACCTGACATCCTTCGCCGCGACGCTGGCGCAATCCGGCGACGTGGTGGATGAAGCCAGGCTGGACGCGCTCCGCGAACGCTATGGGTTCGACCAGCCCTTCATCATCCAGTACCTGCGCTGGATCGGTGGCGTCCTTCAAGGCGATTTCGGGATTTCCTTCGAATGGCAGCAGCCCGTGGGCCAGCTGATCTGGGAGCGCATGGCGCTGTCCGTCACGCTGGCGCTGGCGACCCTGATGTTCACCTGGGCCGTGGCCCTGCCCATCGGGATCTACTCGGCGGTGCGGAAATACTCGATCGGAGACTATTTCTTTACCACGGTCGGCTTCATCGGGCTGGCGATGCCGAACTTCCTGTTCGCACTGGTGCTCATGTATGTCGCGGTGGTGCATTTCGGGGCCGACGTCTCGGGCCTCTTCTCCGAGGAGTACCAGGATGCGCCCTGGTCCCTGGCCAAGATCGGCGATCTTGCCGCGCATATCTGGATCCCGGTCATCATCCTCGGCACCAGCGCGACTGCCAGCTTGGTGCGCATCATGCGGGCCAACCTGCTGGACGAGTTGTATCGACCCTACGTTACGACAGCCCGAGCCAAAGGCCTGTCCGAGTGGCGCTTGATCATGAAGTATCCCGTGCGGATCGCCATCAACCCGTTCATATCGACAATCGGCTGGGCCTTCCCGCAACTGATTTCGGGCGCCGTCATCACCGCCTTCGTGCTGTCGCTGCCGACCTCGGGCCCACTGATGCTGCAAGCGCTTCTGGCGCAGGACATGTACCTGGCTGGCGCCTTCATCCTGCTGCTCTGCTGCCTGTCAATCGTCGGGATGCTCGTCTCTGACATCCTGCTCGCGGTGATCGACCCGCGCATTCGCTTCCGGTGACCCAAATGACTGCTAATTCCGAAATCGACCCCCGCGCCCTGGCACAATCGCCCGAAGACTTCGCGTCCCAATGGCGGCTGATCTGGGTGTCCTTCCGCAAGCACCGCCTGGCGATGACCGGCCTGATGATCGTGCTGCTGCTCTATGTGATCGGGGCCTTTGCAGAATTTCTTGCCCCCTTTGATCCGAATGCGACCTCATCGGCCGACATCTACCATCCGCCACAGATGATCCGGTTCATCGACCGTGATGCCGATGGCGGTTGGTCGATCAGCCCGCATGTGGTCGCGCAGACGATGGAGCGGGACAAGTTCACGCTCCAGACCACCTACACCCCCGACCCGGACAAGAAGATCTATCTGGATTTCTTCGGCAAAGGCGATCCCTATGAGCTTTGGGGCGTGTTCCCGATGGAGCGGCACTTCCTGACCACCGAAAATCCCGATGAGCACTTCTTCCTTTTCGGGGCGGACCGGCTGGGCCGGGACATGCTGAGCCGGACGATCTATGGAACGCGGATTTCCATGTCCATCGGCCTGATCGGCGTCAGCCTCAGCCTGGTGCTGGGCCTGATCTTGGGCGGCATTTCCGGGTACTACGGCGGACGGATCGACATGTTCATCCAGCGAATCGTGGAGCTGGTGATTTCGCTGCCGACGATCCCGATCTGGCTGGGCCTGAGCGCGGCGCTGCCGCAGGACTGGTCACCGCTGACGCGCTACTTCGCCATCACGATCATCCTGTCGCTGGTGGCCTGGACCGAATTGGCGCGAGTAGTCCGAGGCCGTTTCCTTGCCCTTCGGACCGAGGAGTTCGTGACCGCCGCCCGGCTGGACGGCTGTAAACGGCGCCGGGTGATCTTTCGCCACATGATGCCCTCGATGGTCAGCCACATCATCGCCTCGGTGACGCTGGCGATCCCGGTGATGATCATCGCGGAAACCTCGCTGTCCTTCCTCGGGCTTGGCCTGACGCCGCCGATCATCTCCTGGGGCGTGTTGTTGAAAGAGGCCCAGAACGTCCGCTCTATCGCGCAGGCGCCTTGGCTTTTCGTTCCGGGCGGCGCGGTCTGCCTTGCGGTTCTGGCACTGAACTTCCTTGGCGACGGTTTGCGCGACGCTGCCGATCCCTATGCACAGGACAGCCACTGATGAGCAATACAGCCATGAAAACAGATGCAGAAACGACGGTCCTGGAACTCAAGAACCTGACCACGGAGTTCGTGACCAAGCGCGGCAACTTCCGCGCGGTCGACGATGTCTCTCTGGAACTACACGCGGGCAAGACGCTCTGCGTCGTCGGGGAAAGCGGCTCGGGCAAGAGCGTGATGTCCCGCTCGATCCTGCAGATCGTCGATCCGCCGGGCCGCGTGACCGGCGGGCAGGCGCTGCTGCACCGCCACCGCACGGCGCGCGCTGGCGGTGTAGAGGACACGGTCGACCTCTTGCAGCTCAATCCCAAGTCCAAGGCCATCCGCAACCTGCGCGGTCGCGACATCGCCATGATCTTCCAGGAACCGATGAGTTCGCTCTCGCCGGTGCACCGGATCGGCGACCAGGTCGGCGAGGCGATCCGCCTGCACGAGCCTGTCTCCAAGAAGGAGGCCCGCGAGAGAACCTTTGAGCTGTTGCGCAAGGTCGAGATCCCGAACCCGGGCAAGGCCATCGACCAATTTCCCTTTGAGTTCTCGGGCGGAATGCGGCAGCGCGCGATGATCGCAATGGCCCTGGCTTGCAACCCGACGGTTCTGATCGCCGATGAGCCTACGACTGCGCTGGATGTGACCATCCAGGCCGAGATCCTCGATCTGATCCGCTCGATCCAGGACGAAAGCGACATGGCGGTTCTGTTCATTACGCACGACATGGGCGTGGTGGCGGAAATCGCGGATGAAATCGCCGTCATGCGCTTTGGCAAGGTCGTGGAGACCGGAGACGTCTACGACATCTTCGAGAACCCGCAGCACCATTACACCCAGCGCCTGTTGAACTCCGTGCGCGAACTGGATCATCCCTCGGAACGCCGTCTTGAAATGCGCAAGGTCCGCCCGATCGGCGCACCCTGCTTGGTGTCGGACAATGTCCGCAAAGTCTTTGGCGGCAGCACGAGCTGGTTCGGGGGCGAGGTGAAGGGGCTGGTCGCGGTCAATGACGCTGACCTGGAACTGCGCAAAGGTGAAAACCTGGGCATTGTCGGCGAGAGTGGGTCTGGCAAGACCACGCTGGGGCGCTGCCTGCAACGTGTGCATGATGTCACCTCGGGCCGGATCCTCTACACCAACGAGGACGGAGAGGAACGTGACCTCGCCCCGCTGACCGAAGACCAGCTGGCGCAGCCCTGGCGCGACATCCGGACAGTGTTCCAGGATCCGTTTTCCTCGCTCAACCCGCGGATGACGATTGGCCAGATCATTGCCGAACCGCTGGTGGTCGAGGGCAAGATGACGTCGCAGCAGATCCGCGACCGGGTCTTTGAACTGCTGGAGCTGGTCGGGCTGCCGAACACGGCCTACATGCGCTATCCGCACGCCTTTTCCGGCGGCCAGCGGCAGCGCGTGTCGATTGCCCGCGCGATTGCGCCGAACCCGCGCGTCATAATCGCGGACGAGGCGACCTCGGCGCTGGACGTCAGCCTGCGGACGCAGATCCTCGATCTGCTGCTCGATCTTCAGGAACGGCTCGACCTGAGCTTTATCCTGATCAGCCACGACATCGCGGTGATCCGGTATTTCTGTGACCGCATCGCCGTCATGTACCGGGGCCAGATCGTCGAGACAGGCGATACCGAGACCGTCTGCAATGCGCCGCAACACAAGTATACCCAGTCGCTGCTATCCGCCGTGCCGGTCGCCGATCCGCGTGTTCGCGGGCAGAAGCAACGCGTGCGTTACCAAGAAGCAACCTGAGGACTGCCCCGTGAAGATTACAGAGATCAAGACCTTTCTGATGCAGGTGGGATCGCGGCCGGGAATGCCTGCGGGGGCGGGATCGTTCCGTGGCTCGCGCAACTGGCTTTTCGTCAAGGTCGAAACGGATGAGGGCATCTACGGCATCGGCGAATGTTCCGGCTGGCCGCGCGTGATCGAACGCGCGGTGCAGGATCTCGCCAATGTTCTGGTCGGTGAGGACCCGCGCGACATCGACCGCCTTTGGCAACGCCTCTACGTCGCCACGATGGGCCACGGCATGACCGGCACGGTTGGCGGCGGTGCGCTGACCGGGATCGAAATGGCGCTGTGGGACATCAAGGGCAAGGTGCTGGGTCAGCCGGTCTGGAACCTGCTGGGCGGCAAGTTCCGCGACACGATCCCCGTTTATGGACACGCCAAGTCGCCGGAGCGTGCGCAGGAACTGATGGACCGGGGCTACAGCGCGGTGAAGGTGGGCTTCACAGGGGCCGTAAACCTCGAACTGGTGGCCTCGATCCGCGACACGGTTGGACCAGATGCGGACGTGATGGTCGATGCACATGGACCGTCCTGGATGACCGCCGCCGACGCGATTGCCGTCGGGCGCGAGCTGGAGCAGCTGGATCTGCTGTTCTACGAGGATCCGGTTGCACCCGAGAACCTGGGCGCATTGCAACGGGTGCGTGACGCGGTGGACATCCCTCTGGCAGCGGGCGAGCGCGTTAGCACCATCTGGGGCATCCGCCCCTATATCGAACGCGACCTTGTGGACGTGATCCAACCTGACACGGGCCGTGCCGGCGGTATCACCCAGATGCGCAAGATGGCGGCAATGGCCGAATCCCATTACATCACGATGGCACCGCATTCCGGCTCTCTGGGGCCGGTGGCGGAATTTGCCGCGCTGCATGTCTTGGCCACGATCCCGAACGTGTTGATGCTGGAACGGGTCGAGATCGACTGGCCGGGCCGCTACGAAGTGGTCACACCTGTCCTCAAGGCTGAATACGGCGCCTTGCCGGTGCCGGACGCGCCCGGTCTTGGCGTCGAACTGGTCGAGGAGGAGATCGAGAAGTACCCGAGCCAGCGCAACGTGGCCGACATGCCGGAGAACGAGGGCGCCTATGAGCCGGGCACTTTTGGCGAATGCGTCTACTTTCAGCCCCGCTTGCGCCGGCGGTCTCGCCTGCGTTTGAAGCGAACAGAGGAGTCCTGATCGCTCATGGCTCCGGCGACGGACACAGGATGCGCTACTGGGGACGGCCTTTGGGCTATCGCCCTCGCAGGAGAGGGCGCTTTGGCGCTCTGTTCGCTGGACCCGGAGACGGGCGTGCTTGTCGTCATCGACAAGCAGCCCTTGCCGGGGGCCACGGGCCGCTGTCGCGGCGTGCCAATGGCTGCAAACGCAGGCAAGACCCGGATCTATGCTGCCTGGCGTGGCGATGCGTTCCGGCTGTTCAGCTTTGCCCTTGATCGCGATGCGCGCCGCCTGACCTGCCTGGGAGACGCCAGCCTGCCCGCAAGCATGTGCTATGCCACACTCTCCTCGTGCGGCCAGCGGGTGCTCTCATCGTCCAACACGGGCAGTGTGATTGCCGTCAGCCCCATCGACAAGGACGGGCGGGCAGGCGATCCGATCATGACACAGGAGGCGTTCAAGGCACATTGCTTTTTCGATGCCCCGAACGGCCTTGCCTATGCCACCAGCTTGCGCGGCGATTTCGTCCAGAGCTACGCATTCGATATGGCGCGCTGCGATCTGAAACCGTTGGCCCGGCGCGAATTTCCGGCGGAAGCTGGGCCGCGGCACATCGTATTCGCGGCAGACGGGACACGCGCTTACCTGCTGTCGGAATTTGCGGGGACCCTTACCTCGCTGGACGTGGATGTCGAAACCGGTGCCTTGTCCGTGCAGGGCAGGGTCGAGTTGTTGCCGGGCGCGGATAAGGCATGGGCGGCCGAGCTGCGGCTAAGCCCACGACATGATGTTCTTTATGCTTCCGAACGCAGCACATCGCAGATCTTCGCCTATCGCCTTGGGGCGCAGGGCGTGATGCAGCTGATCGGCGCCGTGCCCGCGCCCGACTGTCCAACCGCCTTTGATCTCTGCGCCACCGACCGCCACCTGATCGCCCTCGGCGAAAAGAGCAGCGAGGCCTGGGTCTATCGAATTGACCGGGACGGGCTGCCAGGGCGTGTCTTCCGAACCGAAATCGGCGCCGTTCCCAGCTGGGTGCTGGCGCTTTGAACCATCAAACTCACCTCAAGGACCCGACGATGAAAGAGAGCACCCGCAACAAGTTCCTGCATATCTCGGTCGCGACCATTGCCACGGCGCTCTACAAGCGCGGCCTGCGCCACCAGGTGATCCA
The DNA here is from genome assembly GCF_028807275.1 of Mameliella sp. AT18. Taxonomy (NCBI): domain Bacteria; kingdom Pseudomonadati; phylum Pseudomonadota; class Alphaproteobacteria; order Rhodobacterales; family Roseobacteraceae; genus Antarctobacter; species Mameliella sp. AT18. The sequence goes on along the minus strand of NZ_JARAMO010000196.1, from coordinate 1,385 downwards.
GGGTGTGCATCCTGTAGGTTGGAAGGGGCAGAACATGGTCGGTCCCGCCTTCACCCTGCGCTACATTCCCGCCCGCGAGGATCGCAACGGAATCGAGGTCTTTCGCAACCCCGAGCACAAGCAGCGCGTCGCCATCGAAACCTGTCCCGAGGGGCACGTTCTGGTCATGGACAGCCGCAAGCAGGCCGAGGCCGCCTCAGCCGGGGACATTCTCATCACCCGGCTGATGAAGCGTGGCGGGGCCGGTGTCGTGACGGATGGCGGATTTCGCGACGCGATGAACATCGCCACGCTGGACATGCCCGCCTACCATTCACGCCCCTCCAGCCCGACGAACCTGACCAACAACGAGGCCATCGCCATCAACGAACCGATCGGCTGCGGGGATGCGCCGGTCTTTCCTGGAGACGTGATCGTGGGTGACGCGGATTGCGTCATCGTGGTCCCGACCGAGATCGCCGACGAGGTCGCGGATGAGTGTATCGAGATGACCGCCTTCGAGGCTTTCGTGGCGGAACGCGTGGCCGAAGGCCACACCATCATCGGCCTCTATCCCTGCACGAAGGAGGAAAACCGCGCCGCCTACGAAGCATGGCTTGCAGCCAAGGATGACACGTATTTCTACCACCGGATGAAGCAAGATGAGCGCTGAGCCGACCGGACAGTCAATACTCCATCATTTCCGCTGGGCCTTTGCCGTCACGGCACTAGGGCTGCTTCTCGGCGCAGTCGTCGGCTGGAACGCCACAGGCACGGCCTCGGGCACGCTGACGATCTTCTTTATCTGCGCCGTTCTGGCGGTGCTTGAGATCAGCCTGTCCTTCGACAATGCCATCGTGAACGCCAACAAGCTCAAGACCATGTCGCCGAAGTGGCAGCGCCGGTTTCTGACCTGGGGCATCCTGATCGCTGTTTTTGGCATGCGGATCGTCTTTCCACTGGCGATTGTCGCGCTGGCTGCAAAGGTGGGGCCGTGGCAGGCGCTGGTGCTGGCCGTGGCCGAGCCGGGCGAATACAGCCGCATCATGCACGACGCACATCTGTCCATCGCGGCCTTCGGCGGGACCTTCCTGATGATGGTCGGGCTCTGTTTCTTTTTCGACAAGGAAAAGGACGAGCACTGGGTGCGTTGGATCGAGGACAGGATGGCCCGCGCCGCGGGTATCCGCGGCTTTGAAATCATGCTGGTCCTGGCGCTCATCCTTGTCTTCTCCTCGGTTCAGTCAAGCGCCGCCGATGCGGATGCGTTTTTCAGTGCCGCAATCTGGGGACTGATGACCTTTCTCGTGGTCGAGGCGCTTGGCGCGCTGCTCGACAGTTCGCAGCAGGCCCTCGAAGGGGCGGCCAAAGGCGGGGTCGGGGCCTTTCTCTACCTCGAGGTGCTG
>NZ_JARAMO010000195.1:0-8673 GCF_028807275.1 Mameliella sp. AT18 | reverse complement strand
CCGCGCATCGCGCGGCGAAGCCTCCAGCGTAGGGTTCGGTCAGATCACAGGGCCTTCCCGCCACGACAGGCGCCACGCAACAGCCCTTGCGTGGCGCCTTTGCGTTCGCAGATTGTTCAGGTCCGTTAACCAACTGTTCACCTCGGTGCGCCACCATCGCCGGTATGACCCGAGGCCCGCATTTCTCCGACTCACAGGCTGCCCTCTTCGATCATGATGAGGCACCCGCCCGGCCCGGTCCGGGGGCGCAGAGACTGCCGTCCTACATTCGCGATCACCGCGCGCGCCTGCGCGAAAGATTCCTGATCGGCGGGGCAGAGGCACTGCCGGACTACGAACTGATGGAACTGGTCCTGTTCCGGGCCATTCCCAGGCGGGACGTCAAGCCGCTGGCGCGCCTTCTGCTGGAAACCTTCGGGGATTTCAACGGTGTCGTTTCGGCGCCCCTGCATCGCCTGAAAGAGGTCAATGGCGTCGGAGAGGCCGTCGTGACGGAACTCAAGATCGTCGAGGCGGCGGCGCACCGTCTTGCGCGGTCGCGGGTCCTGCGCAAACAGGTGGTCAGCAGCTGGGATGCGCTGATCGACTATTGCCAGACCACCATGTCCCACCGTGACACCGAACAGTTCCGCATCCTGTTTCTCGACCGAAAGAACGTGCTGATCGCCGATGAGCCGCAGGCGCGCGGCACGGTCGATCATGTGCCCGTCTATCCGCGTGAGGTGGTGAAACGGGCGCTCGAACTCAACGCCTCGGCGCTGATCCTGGTGCACAATCATCCGTCCGGCGACCCCACGCCCAGCCAGGCGGATATCGACATGACGGCGCAGATCCAGGTGGCTGCCGATGCCTTGGGCATAACGCTGCACGATCACCTGGTGATCGGGAAATCGCGTGAACTCAGTTTCCGCAGCGAAGGGTTGCTCTGACGCTGCGCGGGATCACCGAACCCAGACCTCGACCCGCCGGTTCACCTGCCGCCCCCAGGCGCTGTCGTCGCAGGCCATCGGCAGGGCCTCGCCAAAGGCGCGCGCGCTGATCTGCACCCGGTCCAGGTCGGCCGTTTCCGCCGCATCCTCGACCGCGCGGCGCACGGCCTCGGCCCGGCGCTGCGCGATGTCCAGATTGGCTGCGGCGGGCCCGACCCCGTCCGAGAACCCGACAAAGACCAGCTCTCGTCCATCATGCCCCCCTGCCTCCAGCGCGCGGGCAAGCGCCAGGACGTTCGAGCGGGACTGCGCGTCCAGCTTGCTCGATCCGGTCTCGAAACGGAAGGTGGTCGTCAGGCGCCTCATCGGCCCAAGCGCGGCCACCATGTCCTGCAAGGCCGCCAACCCCTCTTCGCCCTCGGCCACGGCGATGGCATTGGCCAGGCGGTAGCCCTGCAGGTCCAGGGCCACTTCCTCGGGAGCCTGGTCGATGTAACCGGCCTCGCGGATCGTGATCTGGGCCGATGACCCATGCGCATAAGCCAGGAAGTCGCTGGCCAGCTTGGGCAGGCGCCGCGCCGGGATATACAGGAACATCGGCGCGGTCAGCGGATAGTCCTCGGTCTTGATGCTGCGCCGCGCCGCCCGCAGGGTAAAGCCGCAGGCCCCGGCCAGAACCAGCGGCCGGGTCACGCCTGTCTCGGCAAAACTGGCCAGCCCCAGCCCGAAAGGATCGACCGCCACGGCCCGGACAAGCGCGGTATTGCTGTCGTGGCGTCTGGCGCCATCGACCAGGTCAAGGCGGGCAGGTCGCAACAGCCGGTCCTGCAAGCCCTGCACCATGCCAGAGCCCTCGCCCCGAAGGTGCAGCGTGATCGGCGCATCCGGGCCGCCCAGATCGCTCCAGTTGGTGATCCGACCGGAAAGAACATCGACCAGTTGCGCGATCGACAGTCGGTCGACCGGATTGCGCGGCGAGACGATCGGCACCGCAGCATCCAGCGCCAGCACGCGAGAGCGGTTGGGCGCCGTCAGGTCCCCCAGTCCCGCCGCGCGGGCGCGGGCGGCCTCCTCGGGACGGATTTCGCGCAGGGCCATGACGATATCGGCCTCATCCGCCAGCAGGTCGGCAAAGCCGCTGTCGGTGTCCGTGACGCGAAAGGTAAACCTGCCAAGTACACGCCCACCCGGTTTGCGCAGGGCATAGACCGTCCCGCTGGCGGTGCCGATGCGTTCCGCCTGCAACCCGCTGCGGGCGGCAAAGCCCTCGACAAGGGCAGGCATCAACCCGTGGCCGACACTGGCGGAGCCGGAAATCGTCACCTCTGCGACATAGTCGATCAGCGAGGGGCAGCCGACGCCGGTGCAGGTCACGCCCGAGCCGTCGACGGTCAATTCGCCAAAGCGGGTCTCGATCCGGTAGAACTCGCCGTCGAACCCCAGCAGGTTGCCCGACAAGGCGATGCTGCCATCCCGCGATTTCAGCGTGATGTCCTGCGCCAGGGCGAAACCGGCCTGCATGAAAAGGAAAAGTGCGGCGAATACCGCCGCACGACTGATCGACATGAAGTCCCCGTCACCCGCCTGTCATCTGGCGGCGATAGTCATGTCTTCGACAAGGTTTTTCAACACCAGAAAGTCGCCCAGAACCTCGCAAGAGGGCATCTGCAGAGTCAGGTCGCGGGTGCGCAGATCGCCGCCGTCACGGATTTCCAGCGTCTGTGCCTCGACCTGGGTTTCGCAGTTGCCTGCCGTCACTTCGGCCTCGACCGACAGCAGGATCTCACCGCCGCGCTTGGCGGTGCCGGCGGGAAAGGAATAGACCTCGACCGCCAGCGCCTCGGGCGTGTCGGCGCGCCCCATGCGGGTCAGGAACCCACCTTCGCCCTTGGCGGCGGCGGTCAAGTTGCCGGCATGGGCGGCCCAGATGTGGCCATCGGTGAAATAGCCCGCATCGAATTCGCGGGCATGCAGTTGCAGCCCGGCCTCGCCCTTCCACTGCACGACGACGCGGTCATAGAATGGCAGCGAGCTGACATCCGTGCTGGCCAGCGCGCCTTCGCCGCTGGCAAAGCTGGCGATGAAGACGGCCTGTTCGGCAAGTGCGGGGACCGTGACGGAGAGCGAGCCGTCCGGCTGGATCACCTCGGTGAACATCATGCCCTGGTGGTGGATCGTCACCCGTTCGCTGGCGCGGCAGGGGGCAATCAGTTCCACGTCGACAAGCGCACCTGCCGTTGGCGTCGCGGTCATTGTCATGTCGCAGGAAAACCCGGTTTCGGCGGGCGCCTCGGGCAGGTCGGCCTGGGGCAGGTCGACCTCTGCGGCGGCCTTGACCACCACGGGGGCGTCCGGCAGTTGCGCCTCGGGCGAGCGGTCGACGGGGATCATCGGCAGGACAACGGCTGACGAGGTCTGTTTGATCTCGGAAATTTCCAGCCTGGGTTCAGGTGCCTTGCCGCCCTGCTGGGGCAGGGCAAAACCGTATTGCATCACGTAACCGGTCCCAAGCGCGCAAACCAGCGTCGCGCCGCCGAGAAAATAGCTGGTAAGCCGGGCCATGATGAAGACTCCTGTCCTTTGTTCTCATCTTGCAGGATGAAAGGTAAACATGGCGCGCATAGGGCACGCAGGCGGAGTCATTGGGGCCTTAATCGGGCGGGCGGCCCGCCTGGGGCCGCCGCGCGGGGTCAGCTGAGCCGGCCGTGGCAATGCTTGAACTTCTTGCCCGACCCGCAGGGGCAGGCGTCATTGCGGCCGGGATTGCCCCATGTTTCGGGGTCGTTCTCGTCGAACCCTGCGGCCACGGCCTCGGGCGAGGGCGCATCGCCCGCCGGGGCGGCGGCAGAGGGGGCCGGGGCGGCCGCGGCCGCGGCGCGGTCCATCTGGCGCTGCATCTCTTCCTGCTGGCGGCGCATCTCGGCGATCATCGCCTGCTGTTCCTCTTCGGACATCGGGCGCACCTTGCTCAGCTGCTCGGTCACCGTCTCGCGCAGGCCGTCCAGCATGTTCTGGAACAGCTGGAAGGATTCGTTCTTGTATTCGTTCAGCGGGTCACGCTGCGCATAGCCACGGAAGCCCACGACCGAGCGCAGGTGTTCTAGCGTCAGCAGGTGTTCGCGCCACTTGCCGTCGATGGTTTGCAAGAGAACCTGCTTTTCGATCTGACGCATGGTGTCCGGGCCAAAGGCCTCGGTCTTCTCGGCCATCATCTCGTCGCTGGCTTCTTCCAGCCGCTCGCGGATCACCTCCTGGTCGACGCCGTCCTCGTCGGCCCAGCCGATGATCGGCAGGTCCATGCCCAGCTTTTCCAGCACGGCGGCATAGAGACCCGGCATGTCCCACTGGTCTGCATAGGCCTTGGGCGGCGCATAGGCATCCACCAGCTCCTCGATCACCTCGTGGCGCATGTCGGTGGTGATCTCGCTGACGTCCTGCGATTCCATGATCTCGCGCCGCTGGCTGAAGATCACCTTCCGCTGGTCGTTCATCACGTCGTCGAATTTCAACAGCTGCTTGCGGATGTCGAAGTTGCGCCCCTCGACCTTGGCCTGCGCGCGTTCCAGCGACTTGTTCACCCAGGGGTGAACGATGGCCTCGCCTTCCTTCATGCCCAGGCCCGACAGCACCTTTTCCAGCCGTTCCGAGCCGAAGATGCGCATCAGGTCATCTTCGAGGCTGAGGAAGAAGGACGACCGCCCCGGGTCGCCCTGGCGGCCCGAACGACCGCGCAACTGGTTGTCGATGCGGCGCGATTCGTGGCGTTCGGTGGCCAGAACGAACAGGCCGCCCGCCTCCTTGACCGCCTGCTCGTCAGCCTCGTGCTGCGCCGCGATCTCGGCGCGGATCTCGTCGGGGTGACGATCGGGATTGGCGGCGATGGCTTCCATGATCTGGAATTCCACGTTGCCGCCCAGCTTGATGTCGGTGCCGCGGCCCGCCATGTTCGTGGCAATCGTGATCGCGCCCAGCTTGCCGGCGTCGGCGACGATCTGCGCCTCCTGCTCGTGCTGGCGCGCGTTCAGGACGTTGTGCTTCAGCCCCGCCTGCGTCAGCATCTGGCTCAGCATCTCGGACTTCTCGATCGAGGTCGTGCCGACAAGGACCGGCTGGCCCTTTTCATGCGCCTTGCGGATTTCCTCGACGATGGCGGCGTATTTTTCGGTTCCGGTGCGATAGACGGCGTCGTCCTCGTCGATCCGCGCAATGGGCAGGTTGGTCGGAACCTCGACCACGCCCAGGCCGTAGATCTGGCCGAATTCCTCGGCCTCGGTGGAGGCCGTCCCGGTCATGCCGGACAGCTTCTCGTAGAGGCGGAAGTAGTTCTGGAATGTCACGCTGGCCAGCGTCACGTTCTCGGGCTGGATGTCACAGCTTTCCTTGGCCTCGATCGCCTGGTGCAGACCGTCCGACAGGCGCCGCCCGGCCATCATCCGGCCGGTGAACTCGTCGATCAGCACAACCTCGCCGTCGCGGACGATGTAATCCTTGTCCTTGGTGAACAGCTTGTGCGCCCGGATCGCCTGGTTGACGTGGTGCACGACGGTGGTGCTTTCCGGGTCGTAGAGGCTCCGGCCTTCTTCCAGCAGCTCATGCGCCTGCAGCATCTGCTCGAGGTACTCGTTGCCCTCGTCGGTAAAGGTGACGTTCCGTGTCTTTTCATCGACGGTATAGTGATCCTCGGCCAGTTCCGGGATCAGCTTGTCGATGGCCTGGTACAGTTCGGACCGGTCGTCGGAGGGCCCCGAGATGATCAGCGGCGTCCGTGCCTCATCGATCAGGATCGAGTCGACCTCGTCGACGACGGCAAAGTAGTGGTCGCGCTGGAACATCTGGTCCAGCTCGGACTTCATGTTATCGCGCAGATAGTCGAAGCCCAGCTCGTTGTTGGTGGCGTAGGTGATGTCGCAGGCATAGGCCTGCTTCTTTTCCTCGTCGGGCTGGCGCGGGTAGACGACGCCGGTCGACAGGCCAAGCGCGCCGTAGACGTTGCTCATCCACTCTGCGTCCCGCTTGGCGAGATAGTCGTTGACGGTGACGATATGCACGCCCCGGCCGGTCAGCGCGTTCAGGTAGGCGGGGAAGGTCGCGACCAGCGTCTTGCCCTCACCGGTCTTCATTTCGGCGATATTGCCCTGGTGCAGGAAAATCCCGCCCATCAGCTGCACGTCGAAGGCGCGCAGGCCCAGGGCCCGCTTTGCGGCTTCGCGGCAGTTGGCAAAGGCCTCGGGCAGCAGCGAGTCGAGGCTCTCGCCTTTTTCGATGCGCTCCTTGAACTCCTGGCTCTTGGCGATCAGACCGGCATCGTCGAGTTTCTCGAACTCCGGCTCCAGCGCGTTGATCTTTTCCACCAGCGGGCGTGTGGCCTTGATCTTACGGTCATTCGGCGTGCCGAATACCTTGCGCGCGATTTTTCCAAGCATGGTCTGATGTACCTGTTTCCAGCGTCAAGTGCGGCATCTGCTTGCCCGCCTCGCACATGAGCCATATGACGGAACGAAAAGACCGGCCTCGCAGAGCCTTTCGGGCATGTAAGGGGACGGCTGTAGAGTGTCAACGCCGCCCAGGGACGCGGCACCGAATCAAGAGGAAGAACCGATGTCGAAAACCCTCATGAAACTCTCGGCTGCGGCGGTCGCGCTGACCCTGGCTTTGCCGGCCCTGGCGCAGGACGCCGACGCCGACAAGCCGGCCGAGATCACGATCGACACCGTTGTCGCCACCGTCAATGGCACGGACATCACCTTTGGCCACATGCTGATGGCGCGCGCCTCGCTGCCGGAACGGTTCCAGCAGGCGCCGACCGACGATCTCTGGCAAGGGCTGCTGGAACGGCTGATCCAGTACGAGACGCTGGCACAGTCCGACAAGGGCGAGGAAACCCACCGTGTCCAGCTGGCGCTGGACAATGAAAAGCGTGAACTTCTGGCCGCCGAGGCGATGCAGGCCGTGGCCGACGGTGCCGTGACCGAAGAGGCCGTCGAGGCCGCCTACAAGGCCGACTATGTCGATGCCGACCTTGGAGTCGAATACAACGCCTCGCACATCCTGGTCGAGACCGAGGAAAAGGCCAAGGAACTGATCCAGGAACTGGCCGATGGCGCCGATTTCGCGGAACTGGCACGCGCCAATTCCACCGGTCCGACCGGCCCCAACGGCGGTTCGCTGGGCTGGTTCGGCAAGGGCCGTATGCTCAAGGCCTTCGAAGACGCGGTCGCCGCGATGGAACCGGGCGCCGTCTCTGCCCCGGTGCAGACGCGCTATGGCTGGCACGTCATCACCCTGAACGAGACCCGGACGATGGATGCCCCACCGCTGGAACAGGTCCGCCCCGCGATCGAGCAAAAGCTCAAGCAGGACGCTGTCCAGGCCTATATCGCGGAACAGGCCGAGGCAGGTGAGGTGACGCGGCTCGATTTCACCGAAATCGACACGTCGATCCTGAACAACCTCGGCCTGCTGGCGGAGTAAGAGCACATGCCTCCCCGGTCTCCGCTTGCCCCCGCAGACTTTCCCGCGCTCCCGGTCATCGGGGGCGCAAGGTTCGCCATCGCCGAGGCCGGGGTGCGCTACAAGGGCCGCCCCGACGTGATGCTGGCGCTGCTCGACCCGGGCAGCGTGGTGGCCGGGGTCTTTACCCGGTCGGCCACGCGCTCGGCCAACGTGCTGGACTGCCAGTCCAAGATCGGCACGGACAGCGCCGAAGGCGCCGCCATCATCGTCAACTCGGGCAATTCCAACGCCTTCACCGGCAAGGCCGGTGAGGGCTCTGTCGCGGCCATCTGTCAGGCCGTGGCGGCGCAGACAGGCCTGCCCGCGTCCCGCGTCTTCACCTCCTCGACCGGGGTGATCGGCGAGCGCCTGCCGCATGACCGCATCACCGCCAAGCTGAACGAGCTGCATGGCGCCCTGTCGCCCGACGGCATGGCCGAGGCCGCCCGCGCCATCATGACCACCGACACCTTCCCCAAGGCGGCGACGGCGGAAATCGACGTCGATGGCAAACCGGTGCGCATCGCCGGCATCGCCAAGGGGTCTGGCATGATCGCGCCCGACATGGCGACGATGCTGGTCTACATCTTCACCGACGCGCGCATCCCGCGCGCCGAGCTGCAGGCGCTGGTGTCGGAACTCAACGCCAAGACCTTCAACAACATCACCGTGGACAGCGACACCTCGACCTCGGACACGCTGCTGATGGCGGCGACCGGTGCGTCGGGTGTGGACGTGACCTGGAATGCCGACTTCACCCAGGCGCTCTACAACGTGATGCTGAACCTGGCGCACCAGGTGGTCCGCGACGGCGAGGGGGCGACGAAATTCGTCACCGTGCATGTCTCCGGCGCGGCCTCTGATGCCGATGCCCGCACCCATGCGCTGGCCATCGCGAATTCGCCGCTGGTCAAGACCGCGCTCGCCGGTGAGGACCCGAACTGGGGCCGCATCGTCATGGCCGTGGGCAAAAGCGGCGCCGCCGCCGACCGGGACAAGCTGTCGATCCGCTTCGGCGAGACCCTTGTCGCCAGCGAAGGCTGGGTCGCAGAAAGCTATCGCGAAGAGGATGGCGCGACCTATTTCAAGGGGCAGGAAATCGACATCAACGTCGATATCGGACTTGGCGCAGGGCAGGCGACCGTCTGGACCTGCGACCTGACCCACGGTTACATCCAGATCAACGCGGATTACCGGTCCTGACCTTTTCGCCACGGCCCTAGGTTTCTTTGGGCTGAAAATACCTCCGGGG
>NZ_JARAMO010000194.1:0-4604 GCF_028807275.1 Mameliella sp. AT18 | reverse complement strand
ATGGCGGGCATTTTGGCGGGTGTGACCGCAACTGCCCAACTTTTCCATTTAAACTCAATACCTCTTGGCGGAGGCTGTGTCATCAGAATCATTATGATAACTATTTGATAAAAATGGATTATATTATATAATCTATAGAAAATACCACGAAAAGTACCACATCAGACTTCTGAAACGGCGTTTTTGGGGGCGTCATGTCGGTAGGTCGGTTTACGGGGCCGGCAGGAGAACTCGCACCGAACCGCGCCCTATCCGTCCGACTGGACATGACTGCGAGTTGGTTGCCAAATGCCTACAGAGACGGCAAAGATCGCTCCGTAAAGGTGCTGATAACGATTGGTCAGCCAGAACTGCAAGTGAACATCCAAGGAAGAACAGTGCCCTGGCGACCGCTGCAACCAAACCATGCCATTGAACGCGTTAGAATTATTGTGGCGCTCGGCACCCCCTTGCCAAGTAAATTTCTTCGCAGCGTGGCTGCTGACAACGATGAGCGCAGACTTGCGCTAGGATTCACGTCCAAGAACCTACGACGAGGTCAACAGATACATTTTCAACCATCTGGGGTATCGTTCGGAGGATCGCCATCCGAACTTTGGGGTTGGGACTGGCAGAGGCTGACCGCAGGTAACAGACCTGTTGAAACCTTGGTCGTTGAGAACGAGGCTATTGTCTACGAAACCGCTGAGTACATTAGATGGACCAGTTTTCTTAGGCGGTTTGAAGAGGTTGCTGGACCCATACTCGACAAGATCTTGACAGTTGTCGATGCCGCAACGATGTCACTTGAGTATGGGGACAGGTTCGTTTTCGAAGGTAGGCCTATTGATGCAAGGCCCGATTTTTTGCTTGCAAATATCTCCGCCTTGCTTCCCGAAAACGCGGCGTCCGGAGGTTCGTTATGGCATGTCCATCGGGGGTGGTTCGAAGAACTAGAGGGGCACAAAGTCTTAATAAACCAGAACCTAGATGCTCAAGACAGCAAGTCGCCAGACAGAGGAACCATTCGAAGTGTCCAGGTTCTTACCAAAACGGAGCTAAGAAGTAGGGGCGAACAGCTTGAGTATGAAGTGCTCAAAGAAAAATTAGCGTCCATGCACGAACGGTCAAAAGAGATTTTCAAGTCTGTTCTTTCGGAAGGAATGCAGGCACAAGTGGGCATCAGGGGAGAAACTAATGGCCAATCCTGACGAAAGCGCATCCACCTCGAAAAGCCGGGACTGGGTCATCTCGGCAATGATTCTGGCCGGCTCTACAGCTACCACCGTGACGCCCGGGGCGGCTTCGACCCATAATACCATAGTCCCACATGCCAAAGGTGTCGAACAATACACGCAATGCCCTCATAGGACTTGCGTAGAGACCTCTAGCGGAGACCGTGTCGTTGACTTTCTTTCCCGGCCACAGACCGTGACAACTCCGCCCGATTGGCACTTCCAAATAGCTCAACGTATCAACGAGTTGGCTGAAAAACGGTTTGGGTGGAAAGGTCCTGACAGCGCCTCTATGCTGAACAGGGTACGAGAGCATTCGCTTCATTTCCTTTCAAAACTCGGCTTGGAGGGCGTGGATCGCAGGCCTTCGGTTGGTCTAGACTTCGAAGGTACACTCTCATTCTCTTGGGCCGACGATGAACTCCAAGCCGATTTGACTATCTTCGAAGACGGCACGTACTCATATTATGCCAAGAACGGGACAATGTCTGCATCAGCGGATGAAGCATCACTCAGTGATAACTTCGATGGACACTTCCTAAGTCTTCTCCTTTCCTAAGTCGGAAGTGCACAGTGCCCGAAGACAATGTCCAAGTTCACCGACTTGTGTGGTCGCCCGACGATTTTGAAGATGGCAAGCTATTGACGTCAGCATTCAGACGCAAAGATCTGGAAGGCGGAGAGACAAACTACGTCAGCGTGTCACGCATGGATAAACTGAACGTAGCAGCGGAACTCGCCTTGGCGACAAAACAAGCCGAAAAATCAGATGGAAAACAACTGATTCGTGAAGAAGCATTTTCGGTAAAATTCTTATGCGGCGAAGTAAGAGCCGTGATCGATGATGCGGGGACGCAACCGTTTGACATAACAAGTGAACCGCTTCCTGAAAACTTGGCTCATTGCGGGGTCAGAAACATCACAGACAAGAAAAGCCGTGGATACATCAACCAATTGCGCGTTTTGCTTGTGAACTTGGCCAGTAGTCGAAGGTCACTTTCGGAGTTAATTGCGCAGCACAAGAAATAGCTCCAACAACTCAATACCGACGGACTAAGCGTGCTAGGGCCGACAGGGCCTTCATGTCCTTCGTCCGCAAACCATGCCGGTAGTTCGGATGGTCGGAGCCGGAAGGCGCTCCACCACCAGCGCCGTGCAGACGGCAGACGTTCCAACCTTGCTTAGAAGGGCAGCGGCAACGACGCCCTGTGCTCTTTGCCATCGCCGTGCATCGCGGCGCGGCCCGCAAGCGCTCAACAGGGTTCATGGGGTTAACGTCGTTTTTCGTCATCGCCCGCCCCCGCCATGCGTCACGTCACCCACAATCGCCTGACCGCCATCCTGCACAGTCACCCGCTCCACGCGGACAACCTGCTGCGCCTTGGCACGGTGCTTTTTGAGCGCATCCATCTGCGCCAGGTAGGTGCGGCTGAGGCGCGTCATCGACCGTTCATAGCTTTCACGAACCTGATAGCCCGCGCCTCCGGCCATCTTCGACGCCACCAGTGTCATGGCGACATGGGTTGCCGTCATCTGCGCCACCAGCATTGCCTCGATCCCGTCGCGCGGTTCGATCTCCGCGAACATCGCGGACACCAGTTGCGCCTTGTCCTTGGCAGACCCGCCCAGCGCCTCCAGCGCGCTCCTGAACACGCCTTGCGCGGCCTCTGCGGTCTTCATGCCCAGAAGGGCCTGCACATCCTCTTGCGCGCCCACGCGGGCCTGTAGCGTGCCGTCTTCGTCCATCTGCATCGAAGGGAACGCGCGCACGCCGCCGCCCTGCCCTTCTGCCGTTTCCAGTTCCGTCATGCCTTGCCCTTCCTGCGCCTTTTCCTTGTGGGAGTGGTGAGTATTAGTGTTCCGTTCCAGAACCGTGCCGCCCTCCAGATTTGCCCCTGACGGGTTCTGATATGGAACCATCGCGCCCGCTTGGGTTCTGAAATGGCACCACCGCACCCCCAGACCGTTCCGTTTCAGAACCGCGCTCTGATTTTTCCGGCGACCAACTGCGCCAGTCGTGGGACGGCACTTCGACACCCTTGACCTTCTGCACGGGCTTTGTCGTCAACCGCCATTCATGCGCCTGCCGGTGATACCAGTTGCCCTTGCGCACCAGCACGACAAAGCCCTTGGCCTGAAGATCCTCAAAGCCCCGCTTGACGGTCGCCTTGCCCACGCCAAGCAAAACCGCCGCCTCTGCATAGGATAGGCGCAGTGTGCCGTTGTTGCTGCCGTTGAACCGCGTGTGCAGTTCCAGGAACACCTTGACCGCCACGCCCGACAAGCTGCGCCAGGCATCGCTCTTGAGCATCGCGTACGGGAGGGGGGCATACTGCCCCTCCCCCCTTTTCTTGCTGCCGCGCCTAGCCATCGACGCCACCCGCGCCGCCTTTGCCACGCGCAACGCCCAGCGCCTCCAGTTCCTGCAACAGGTGCCGCACCGATGGCGGATAGGCCAGCCGCAGCGGGTCGCAGGACTTGGACAGGTGATAATGCCCGATGCGTTCCGGCCCGCGATACTCGGTCTCGATGGGCCAGCCATATCGGTTGCGCAGCGTCTCCACGATGGCGCTCAGGCGCCAGCCTTTCACGCCCCTGATAACGTCCATGTGGTTGAGCGTCTGCCCCAGCGCCAGCGCGCGGCAGGCAAAGTAGATCTGGGTCGGGTTGCTGTACCAGAGTTCACTCATGCCAGACCCTCCCCAGGTGGCGCGTCAACCGCTGGACCGAATTGCTGCGCCGGTCCCAATAGAATCGGGTTTCGGATTTGGTTGCGCGAACCGGGCCGCATGTGGCATCAACTGGACTTGCGAAGGTGGCAGTTGATGTCACACGGAAGGCCCCGGCCCCGCGTGCGGTGCTGGGGTTTTCCATTACGCGGCCTCCCCATTGGGATCGACGCGCTGCGCCTCAAGATAGGCGTTCAGGTCGCTGCCATGATAGGCGATGCGGCGCCCGATGCGGATGAAGGCCGGGCCGCGATTGCGGTGCCGCCATTGCGCCAGCTTTTCGACGCTCCCGAAGATGCGCATTTCCGGGTCTTCCGGGAAGAACACGCGGTCATCGTCAAGGATGCGTCTGTTGTTTGTTTGGTTGTTTGCCATCGGCTGTCCCCTTTCGTGGACTGTTGCTAATGGCACTGAATTATCGGCACATTTTGGCGACTGTCACCAGTCTACGCGACGCGCTCAGGCACCTTCCAAAAGCTATAAATCGCTTAAGCGCTTTGTGCGAAAACTTTGGCGTATCTGTCCCTGAAAGGCGGGTCACACTTTACCGCAACCTGATAGTCCTTGCGGACAGAGGGTGAAGTTGGCAAGTCGTCACGGAGCTTGGCCAAGTTTTCCCAAGCTTGCTGAAGGACTAGGGTCAGGACTCGTTCTCTCTCAA
>NZ_JARAMO010000193.1:0-36822 GCF_028807275.1 Mameliella sp. AT18 | reverse complement strand
TTCCGGCTGGTGCGCGAGGCGCTGATCGAACGCGAAGTGCTGATGAAGAACGCGCCGCACATCATCTGGCCCATGCGCTTTGTCCTGCCGCACAGCCCCCAGGACCGGCCTGCCTGGTTGGTGCGGCTGGGCCTGTTTCTTTACGATCACTTGGGCGGGCGCAAGAAACTGCCGGGCACCCGAACGCTGGACCTGCGCCGCGACCCCGAGGGCGCGGCAATCAAGGACACCTATACACGCGGCTTCGAATACTCGGACTGCTGGGTCGATGATGCGCGGCTCGTGGTGCTGAACGCGGTCGACGCGGCGGAACGCGGGGCCGAGGTCCTGACCCGCTCGCCCTGCATCTCGGCGCGACGCGAAAACGGCGCATGGCGGGTGACGACGAAAAACTCCGTCACCGGCGAGACGCGGGAATTCGAGGCCAAGCTGCTGGTCAACGCCGCCGGCCCCTGGGTGACGGATGTGGTGACCCGGGTGGCCGGTTCGAACAGCGCGCGCAACGTCCGGCTGGTCAAGGGCAGCCACATCATCGTGCCCAAGTTCTGGAAGGGTGAGAACGCCTACCTGGTCCAGAACCACGACAAGCGGGTGATCTTCATCAACCCCTACGAGCGCGACAAGGCCCTGATCGGCACCACCGACATCGCCTATGACGGCCGGGCAGAGGACGTGACCGCCGACGAGAGCGAGGTGCTATACCTGATCGACGCCGTGAACCGCTACTTCAAGGAAGAGCTGACGCGTGACGACGTGGAAACCACCTTTTCCGGCGTGCGACCGCTGTTCGATGACGGGCAGGGCAACCCCTCTGCTGTGACACGCGACTACGTCTTTGACGTGGACGAGACCGGCGGCGCGCCGCTCCTGAACATCTTTGGCGGCAAGATCACCACCTTCCGCGAGCTGGCAGAGCGCGGAATGCACAAGATCGAAAAGTTCTTTCCCAGGATGGGCGGGGACTGGACCGAAAATGCCCCCCTGCCCGGCGGCGACCTGAAAAACGCCGACTACGAGCAGTTCCGCAACACGATGAAGCAGGACTATCCCTGGATGCCGCGCGAGTTGCGCCGCCACTACGGGCGCTGCTACGGCAGCCGTGTCCGCCAGATCGCCGGCGATGCGACCTCGCTGGAGGGGCTGGGGCAGCACTTTGGCGGCCAGCTTTATGAGGCCGAGGTAACCTATCTGGTGAACCACGAATGGGCGCAGACCGCAGAGGACATCCTGTGGCGGAGGACAAAGCACCGCCTGCACCTGACCGAGGCCGAGCAGGCCGCCTTTGCCGCCTGGTTCGATGCCCGGCAGGAGGCCGCGTGACATGGCGCTGACGCTTTCACTGAACACCAACCCGCTGGTGAACCGTTTTGCCGAACCGGACGACCTGATCGACGCCATCGCGCGCGACATCCGGATCAGGGACATCCAGCTGACGCATGAATTCATCAACCCCAGCTGGCCCGCCCCGGTGATCCGTCGCCTGACCCGGCAGATGGGCGCCGCACTGACGCGCACCGGCGCCCGCGTGACCAGCGGCATGACCGGGCCTTACGGGCGGCTCAACCACTTTGGCCATCCCGACCGGGACGTGCGGCGCTATTACGTCGACTGGTTCAAGACCTTCGCCGATATCATCGGCGACCTCGGCGGCACCTCCGTCGGCACGCAATTCGCGATCTTCACCTTTCGGGACTACGACGACCCCGCCCGGCGCGAAGACCTGCTGCAGATCGTCATCGACTGCTGGGCAGAGGTGGCCGAACACGCCAGCGCTGCAGGTCTCGACTATGTCTTTTGGGAGCCCATGAGCGTTGGCCGCGAATTCGGCGAAACCATCGCCGAATGCATCAAGCTGCAGGACCGCCTGACCGCCGCAAACATGGCCGTCCCGATGTGGATGATGGCCGATATCGACCACGGCGACGTGACCTCGCCCAACCCGGATGACACCGATCCATACGCCTGGGCCCGCGCGGTGCCGAAGGTCAGCCCGATCATTCACATCAAGCAGTCGATGATGGACAAGTCCGGGCACCGCCCCTTTACCGCCGAGTTCAACGCCAAGGGCGCGATCCAGCCCGATCCGCTGCTCAAGGCCTTTGCCGAGGGCGGCGCCGTCGACAATGAGATCTGCCTTGAACTGTCCTTTAAGGAGCGCGAGCCGAACGACCGCCAGGTGATCCCCCAGATCGCCGAAAGCGTGGCTTTTTGGGCGCCGCATATCGACAGTGGGGTGAACGACCTGAATGTCTGATCGGGGTCGCCGATATCGCGAACCTGTCGCAAAGATGCTTGCCTTTTCCGCCGCATGCCGCCAAACCTTGCCGCGTTCTCAGGGCGGGGTGCAATTCCCCACCGGCGGTGACAGCCCGCGAGCGCCTTTCGGAAACACCCGGAAGGGTCCAGCAGACACCGGTGAAATTCCGGGGCCGACGGTAATAGTCCGGATGGAAGAGAACCAGCCGACGGGCCATCCGGCCTGCGCGGATGGCATCGCCTTGGGACCATTTGTGAAACGCAAAGGATGGTTCCATGTCTGAAACACTGAAAATCGCCTTCATCAAGGCCCGTTGGCACGCCGATATCGTCGACCAGGCGCTGACCGGGTTCGAACAACGCATCGGAGAGGCCGGGGCGCCCGCCACGGTCACGCCCTTCGACGTGCCCGGCGCCTTCGAGATGCCGCTCTTGGCCAAGAAGCTGGGGCAGAGCGGCAAGTATGACGCCGTGGTCTGCGCCGCGCTTGTGGTCGATGGCGGGATCTACCGCCATGACTTCGTCGCCCAGGCGGTTGTTGACGGGCTGATGACGGCCCAACTGGAAACCGGCGTCCCAACCTTCTCGGTCTCGCTGACGCCGCATCACTTCCAGCCGACCGAGGAACATGTCGGTTTTTACCGCGACCATTTCGTCAAGAAGGGCGCGGAAGCGGCGGATGCGGTCCTGATGATTGCCAAGCTGGAGGTCTGAACCATGTCCCTGCCCGCCTTCTCCTTTGCCACGGCCACGCAAATCCGCTTTGGCCGGGGCGAGGCCGGGCGGGCGGTGCCCGACCTGGCCGCCCGGGGACAGCGCGTGCTGCTGGTCCAGGGCGGCACCCCGGCGCGGGCCGACTGGCTGTCGGCCGCGCTGGAGGCTGAAGGCTGCTCCGTCGACCGTCTCAGCGTCGCGGCAGAACCCGACCTTGCGATGATCGAGGCGGGCGTGACAGCCGCCCGCGCCAGCGCGGCGCAGGTGGTCATAGCCCTTGGCGGCGGCGCCGTCATTGACGCGGGCAAGGCCATCGCGGCCCTGGTCCCCGCCACGCGCCCCCTGCTGGATCACCTGGAGGTGGTCGGCAAGGGCCTGCCGCTGGACACCGCCCCCCTGCCCTTTGCCGCCATTCCGACCACCGCCGGCACCGGCGCCGAAGTCACCCGCAACGCGGTGATTGCCGTGCCGGAGGCACAACGCAAGGTCAGCTTGCGGGACGCGCGCATGTTGCCCTGGATGGCGATTGTCGACCCTTCGCTGACAGACAACTGCCCGCGCGGCGTGACGCTGGCCTCGGGGCTGGATGCGGTGACGCAGGTGATCGAACCCTATGTCTGCACCCGCGCCAACCCGATGACCGATGCGCTATGCCGCCCCGCGATTGCCTCGGGGCTGGCGGCATTGATGACGCTGATGCGGCAAGAGGACCCGGACGCCCGCGACCAGCTGGCCTGGACCAGCCTGTGCGGCGGGCTTGCACTGGCCAACGCGGGGCTGGGGGCCGTGCATGGCCTGGCCGGTCCGCTGGGCGGCCTGTCCGGCGCGGCGCACGGGGCGATTTGCGGCAGCCTGCTGCCACATGTGCTGGAGGAAAACGCAGCCCGGGCAACGGGTGACGCCGCCCGCCGCCTTGCGGACCTGCGCGATGACCTTGGCCGGGTTCTTGGCACGGACCCCGCGCGGGCCTTTGCCGCGCTGGCCGATTGGTCGCGGAAGGCCGGTCTGCCCGGACTGGACGCGCAGGGTGTGAACGGGGAACATAGGGCCGAGGCCGCCCGGATGGCGGCCAGCTCTTCCTCGATGAAAGCCAACCCCGTCCCCCTGGACGCCGAGGCGCTGACCGGGATCATGGAGCGGGCGCGCTAGGCGCCGGAGTGTGGAGGACATGAGATGGCCAAAGATCGGATGTCGGGCGATGCCGAGCATTCCTTGTCGATCCGCGCCGCATGGCTGCACTATGTCGGCGGAATGCGACAGGCCGAAGTGGCCAAGCGGCTGGGCGTGCAATCGGTCAAGGCGCATCGCCTGATCGCACGCGCGGTGGCCGAAGGTGCCGTCAAGGTCAGCATCGAAGGCGAGATCATCGAGTGTATCGAACTGGAACAGGCGCTGTGCCTGCGCTACGGGCTGGACACCTGCGAAGTCGCCCCGGACCTGGACGAAGAGGGCCTGCCCCTGCGCACGCTGGGGATCGCCGGCGCATCGCGACTGCGCCGCTGGCTGGAAAGCGGCGAGGAACTGACCATCGGCATCGGCCACGGCCGCACCCTGGCCGAGGCGGTGCGCGCCATGCCCCGTTTCCACACCAACGGGTTGAGCTTCGTCTCTCTCCTGGGTGGGCTGACCCGGAACTTTGCGGCCAACCCGCATGACGTGATGCATCTGTTGGCCGAAAAGACCGGCGCGCGGGCCTATGTCATGCCGGTCCCCTTCTTCGCCAACACCACCGAGGACCGCGAGGTTCTGCTGGCGCAGCGTGGCGTGGCCGAGGTCTTTCAGCTTGCCGAAACGGCGCCGCTCAAGATCGTTGGCGTCGGCACGGTCGAGGCGGAAACCCAGCTTGTCACCTCCGGCATGATCGAGCCCTCCGAGATCGAGGCGATTTCAGAGGCGGGCGGCGTGGGTGAAATGCTGGGCCATTTCTTCGACCCCGAGGGCAAGGCGCTGGAAACGCCGCTGACCTCGCGGACGCTGGCGGTCTCGCTGGATGAAACCCGCGACGACCGGATCATCGCCCTGGCAGGCGGACCCGAAAAGGTCGCCGCGATCCGGGCCATCCTGAAAAGCGGGCGCCTGTCGGGCCTCATCACCGATGAACGTACCGCCAAGACTCTGATGGAGGAATAGGCAGGCCCGCCGCGACAGCGCCGGACCCGCCAAATGGCTCACAGGATCGATTGTCCGGTCGCGGCCCAGTCCTTGGCGAACTGGTCCAGCCCCTTGTCGGTCAGCGCATGATCCGCCAACCCCTTGATGACGCCCGGCGGGATCGTCGCCACGTCGGCGCCCGCGATGGCGGCCTCCTTGACGTGGTTGGCCGAGCGGATCGAGGCCGCCAGGATTTCCGTCTTGAACCCGTAGTTGTCAAATATGGTGCGGATCTCGTGGATCAGTTCCATCCCGTCGATGTTCAGGTCATCCAGCCGCCCGACGAAGGGCGAGATATAGGTCGCGCCCGCCTTGGCCGCCAGCAACGCCTGGTTGGCCGCGAAGCAGAGCGTGACATTCGTCTTGATGCCCTTGGCCGTGAAATGGCGGCAGGCCTTCAGCCCGTCCAGCGTCAGCGGCAGCTTGATGACCACGTTGTCGGCGATCTTCGCCAGATGCTCGCCCTCGGCGACCATCCCGTCGAAATCCATCGCCGCGACCTCGGCCGAAACCGGCCCTGCCACGACCTTGCAAATTTCCGCGATGACCTCCTTGAAGTCACGCCCGGACTTGGCGATCAGCGAGGGGTTCGTCGTCACGCCATCCAGCAGCCCATAGTCGTTCAGCTCCTTGATGTCGTCGATGTTGGCAGTGTCCACGAAGAATTTCATAGCTCGGTCTCCTTTCGGGGGATCAATAGGCCAGGGCCATGTCGGCCAGCGAACGCGTGCGGATGCGCTCGGCCTGGCCGGCGGTTCCGAATGCCTCGAATTTCTCGACGCATTGCGCCTTCATGCCGTCCATGGCCGGCTTCAGGTACTTGCGGGGGTCGAATTCGGCGGGCGCGCTCATCAGGGTCTTGCGGATTGCCGCCGTGGCCGCCAGCCGCAGGTCGGTGTCGATGTTGACCTTGCGCACGCCGTGGCGGATGCCGCGCCGGATTTCCTCCAGCGGCACGCCCCAGGTCGGCTTGATCTCGCCGCCGTACTCGTTGATCAGCAGGCGCAGCTCCTCGGGCACCGAGGAGGATCCATGCATGACCAGGTGGGTGTTGGGCAGGCGCTGGTGGATCGCCTCGATCACGTCCATCGCCAGCACGTCCCCATCCGGTTGACGGGTGAACTTGTAGGCGCCGTGACTGGTGCCCATCGCCACCGCCAGTGCATCGACGCCGGTGTCGGCCACGAAACGCTCTGCCTCTTCGGGGTCGGTCAGCAACTGGTCATGCGACAGGATGCCTGTCGCACCGTGCCCGTCCTCCTGGTCGCCCTGCCCGGTTTCCAGAGATCCGAGCACGCCCAGCTCTCCCTCGACCGACACGCCGGCGGCATGGGCCATCTCGACCACGGCGCGGGTGATCCCCACGTTATAGGCGTAATCGGCGGGCGTGGTGCCGTCTTCCTTCAGCGAACCATCCATCATGACAGAGGTGAACCCGTGCTGGATGGCGGTGACGCAAGTGGCAAGGTTGTTGCCGTGATCCAGGTGCATGCAGACCGGGATATGCGGGTAGATTTCCACCAGCGCGTCAATCAGCTTGGCCAGCACCGTGTCATTGGCATAGCTGCGCGCACCGCGGCTGGCCTGCAGGATGACCGGCGACCCGGTTTCATTGGCCGCGGCCATGATCGCCAACCCCTGTTCCATGTTGGACATGTTGAAGGCCGGCACGGCATAGCCGTTCTCTGCCGCGTGATCGAGCAGCTGGCGTAGGGTGATACGGGGCATCTCGGACTCCTGTCAGTCGGAGGGGGAAAGGTAGTCGCAGAGCGTCGCGACCTCGTCGCGGCTGCCGAAGATCAGCGGCACGCGGTCATGCAGGTGGGCGGGCGACAGGTCCAGAATGGCAGTCTGTCCATCGGTCGCCGTGCCGCCCGCCTGTTCGATCAGGTAGGCAATCGGGAAGGCCTCGTAGGCGAGCCGCAGAAAACCGTCCTCGTAGCCCGGGCGCGTATCGCCGGGGTACATGAACAGCCCGCCCCGGCGCAGGATGCGGTGCAGATCCCCCACGGCGGCGGCGATCCAGCGCATGTTGAAATCGCGCCCGCGCGGTCCCTCGGCCCCGTGCAGCAGGTCCTCTGTGTAGCGTTGCAACCCTTCGGGCCAGCGTCGCCGGTTCGAGGCGTTGAAGGCCACGGTCGAGGTCTCCGGCTTGATCGTGACGGCCGTGGTGTCGACGTGAAAGACCCCTGTCACCGGGTCCAGCGTGGCGATGTCGACGCCCGCGCCGGTGCTGAAACCAAAGTCGACCGAATGCCCGAAGGACACGTAGCAGGCGGCGATCATCTCTCGCCCCTTGCGCAGGAAACCGTCACCTGCCGGGAAGATCGCGAAGAGCGCCCCCAGCGGCGCGCCGATGCCGATGCTGCCGGACCCGTCGATCGGATCCATCGCCAGGTCGAATGTGCCGTCGGGGTCGATGGTCTCGACCTCCTCGGCCTCTTCGGACAGGACCCGTGCCACCGACATGTCGCGCAGGACCCGGATGAAATGGTCATGCGCGCCCATGTCCAGCGCCTTCTGCTTGTCGCCGGAATCGTTGGTGCCGATCACATGTGTCGGGTCGCCGGTCAGGTGTCCCTGTGCCAGCCGCGCGGCCAGCGGCACGCTGGCCTCCGCGAGACGGATCAGAAGTGCCGCCAGCGCGCGGCGCGCGGGGTCTTCGCCCGCCCAACCCGCCAGATGCGCGGCCAGGGTGGGTGCGGTGACGGCCGTGTCGCCGTCCAGTTTCAGGGGCGCCTGCATGGGCTTACCCCTGCCCGCTCAGCAGCGCATCCGCCTTGGCGACGATGGCCTCGCGCGTGATGCCGAAGCTGCGGTAGAGGTCCTCTGCCGGGCCGGAGGCGCCAAAGCCCCGCATCCCGATCACGTCCGCCTCGGAGGCGACATAGCGGGTCCAGCCGTAGGTGCTGGCCGCCTCGACGGCAATACGGGGCGCAGAGCCCAGAACCTCGGCGCGGTACTCTGCCGGTTGCGCCTCGAACAACTCCCACGACGGCATCGAGACGACGGCAACGCCCAAACCCCGTTCCGCCAGCGTCTCGGCAGCCTCGACCGCAAGGCTGACTTCGGTGCCCGTGGCCAACAGGGTCAGGTCGCGCCCCTCGCCGTAGCTGCGCAGGACATAGGCGCCCTTCGCGCTCAGGTTTTCGTCCCCGGCTTCCAGCCGCAGCTGCGGCACACCCTGGCGGCTGAGCGCCAGCAGCGACGGGGTCCCGCGCGACCGGATGGCGATATCCCAGCATTCCAGTGTCTCGACCGCGTCGGCGGGTCGGAAGGTGTAGAGGTTCGGGATCGCGCGCAGCGATGTCAGATGTTCCACCGGCTGGTGCGTCGGGCCGTCCTCACCCAGGCCGATGCTGTCATGGGTCATGACATAGATCGTGCCGACGCCCATCAGCGCGGACAGGCGGATCGCGTTGCGGGCATAGTCCGAAAAGACAAGGAAGGTGCCGCCGTAGGGGATCACCCCGCCGTGGGTGTTCATCCCGTTCATGGCCGCCGCCATACCGAATTCACGCACTCCGTAGCCGACGTAGCGCCCCGGCTCCTGGCGGGAGAACTGACTGTCCACCGCCGGAACCCGGGTGAGGTTGGAGCCGGTGAGGTCGGCCGACCCGCCGATCAGCTCTGGCAGCGCGGGGGCGAGCGCCTCCAGCGCGACCTGGCTGGCCTTGCGGGTGGCGATATTCTGCGGCTCCGCGAAGAGCGCCGCGCGCGCCTGCGCCACCGCCGCGTCATATCCGCCGGGCAGCTCGCGCGCGATACGGCGCGAGAACTCCGCGCGGTCGGAGGAGGCGGCAAGCCGGGCTTCCCAGTCCTTGCGGGCGGCCCCGCCACGCGCCCCGATGGCCCGCCATTCGGCGGCGAGATCGGCGGGCACCTCGAAGGGGGCGGCCTCCCAGCCCAGTGCCGCCTTGGCGGCGGCGGCCTCTTCGGCGCCCAGCGGCGACCCGTGCGCCGAGGCTGTGCCCGCCTTGGAGGGTGCGCCAAAGCCGATCGTCGTCTTCATGGCGATCAGCGTCGGCTTGCCTGTTTCCCTCTTGGCCTCTGCGATGGCGGCAGACACCGCCGGAACATCATGACCGTCACATTCCAGCACATGCCAGCCACAGGCCCGAAGGCGCCCCGGCACATCCTCGGAAAAGGACACCGAGGTCGGCCCGTCGATGGTGATCTGGTTGTCGTCGTAGAGCACGATCAGCTTGCCCAGACCCAGGTGACCGGCCAGCGAGATCGCCTCCTGGCCGATGCCCTCCTGCAAACAGCCGTCACCGAGGAACACATAAGTGTGGTGATCGACAAGGTCGGCACCGAACTCGGCGCCCAAGGCGCGTTCGGCCATCGCCATGCCGACGGCATTGGCAAAGCCCTGACCCAGCGGCCCGGTCGTGGTCTCGATCCCCTTGGCATGGCCGTATTCCGGATGCCCCGCGGTGCGGGCGCCAAGCTGGCGGAAGTTGCGCAGTTCCTCGATGGTCATGTCGGCATAGCCGGTCAGGTGCAGAAGCGAGTACAGCAGCATCGACGCATGACCGTTGGACAAGACCACCCGGTCGCGATCCGGCCAGTCGGGGGCCGAAGCGTCGAATTTCAGATGATCGCGAAACA
Source organism: Mameliella sp. AT18 (assembly GCF_028807275.1). Lineage (NCBI taxonomy): Bacteria > Pseudomonadati > Pseudomonadota > Alphaproteobacteria > Rhodobacterales > Roseobacteraceae > Antarctobacter > Mameliella sp. AT18. The sequence goes on along the minus strand of NZ_JARAMO010000193.1, from coordinate 27,090 downwards.
GCGCGGTGGCCGCATCGGCCATGCCCATCGGCGCACCGGGATGGCCCGATTTCGCCGCCTCGACCGCATCGATCGAAAGGGCACGTATACAGTTCGCCAGGGCAAAGCCCCCGGGGTCCAGCGCGGCTTTGGCGGCAATCGCCTGCGGCATCGAATCTTTGGGCATCATGTCCTCCTGCGTTGACCCGGTGTTACGGGATCCCGCGGAAAATCACAATAATTAATCCCAAAATAACACAATTGACGATATTTGTGTGATGTGAGATGTTACGTTTCAGGAGGAACCGGGGTGAAGAGAGACGACAGGCAACAAGCGATCATGGACCTGCTGGTCACGGATGGAGAGGTCGAGCTCGACGCGCTCGCCGATCGGTTTGCCGTGTCCCGGATGACCATTCACCGCGACCTCGACGACCTCGAAGGCGCGGGTCTGCTGCGGAAAATCCGTGGCGGCGCCACGATCCGCTCCGGCACCCAGTTCGAAAGCGATTTCCGCTTTCGCGAACGGCAGGGCGCCCCGGCCAAGTTGGCGATGGCCCGCGCCGCGCTGCGCCTTGTCGAACCGGGCATGACGGTCATGATCAACGATGGTTCGATGGCCGCGATCCTGGGCCAGCAGCTTGCCGCCTGCCGACCCCTGACGGTGATCACCAACAACGCGGCGGTCATGGATACCCTGAAGGCAGAGGCCGGGATCACCCTGATCGCCCTGGGTGGCGTCTATTCCGCCAAGTTCAACGCCTATCTCGGCAAGGTGACAGAGGATGCGCTGGCGCATCTGCGCGCCGACGTTGCCTTTATCTCCGCTCCCGCCGTGTCGGGGCTGGAGGTGTTTCACATGGACGAAACCGTGGTCCGGTCCAAGCAGGCAATGATGCGGCAAGGGGCGTGCCGTGTGCTCCTGGTCAACCACAGCCGCTTTGGCAACGCCGCCCTGCACCGGCTGGCCGCCCTGTCCGAATTCGACCACATCATCACCGACCAGCCCCCCGCCCCCGAGGCCCGCGCGGCCCTGGACGAGGCCGGGCTGACCCTGACAATCGCAGACCCCCAAGAGGCCGAGGCATGACACACCCACAGTTCTGGATCGGAACCAGCTGGAAGATGAACAAGACGCTGGCAGAGGCGCAGGCCTTTGCCACTGCCCTCGCAGGCGCCGACGCGGACCGCGATCCGCGCATCCAGCGGTTCGTGATCCCGCCCTTCACCGCCGTGCGCGAGGTCAAGCAGATCCTCGCGGACAGTTCGGTCAAGGTCGGCGCGCAGAACATGCACTGGGCCGACCAGGGCGCCTGGACGGGTGAAGTCTCGCCGCTCATGCTCACCGATTGTGGGCTCGACATCGTCGAGCTGGGCCATTCCGAACGGCGCGAACATTTCGGCGAGACCGACGAGACCGTCGGACTCAAGACCGAGGCCGCCGTGCGCCACGGGCTGATCCCGCTGATCTGCATCGGCGAGACCCTGGCCGAACGCGAGGAAGACCGCGCGCAAGAGGTGCTGGCGGCGCAGGTGCGCGGCGCCTTGGGCAAGCTGGACGGCACTCAGAAATCCGCGCCGATCCTGCTGGCCTACGAACCCGTCTGGGCCATCGGCGAGAACGGCATTCCCGCCACCTCGGACTATGCCGACGACCGGCAGGGTGAGATCATCGCAGTTGCCGAAGAGGTGCTGGGACGCCGCGTGCCCTGCCTCTACGGCGGCTCGGTCAACCCCGGCAATTGCGAGGAACTCATCCAGTGCCCGCATATCGACGGGCTTTTCATCGGGCGCTCTGCCTGGAAGGTCGAGGGCTACCTCGACATCCTTGCCAAGTGCTCCACCGCCATCTGAACGAAAGGACACGATCCCATGAAAATTGCAGTTGCAGGCGACAGCGCAGGCGAAGAACTGGCAAAGGTCCTCGCCGACCACCTCAAGGACAAGCACGAGGTGTCGGAAATCTCGCGCACCAGCGAAGGGCCGGACCCCTTCTATGCCAATCTCTCGGACCGCGTGGCCAGTGCCGTCATGGCTGGCGAATACGACCGCGCGATCCTGATCTGCGGCACCGGCATCGGCGTTGCCATGTCGGCCAACAAGATACCCGGCATCCGCGCGGCCCAGTGCCATGACACCTATTCGGCGGGCAAGGCCTCGACCTCGAACAACGCGCAGATCATCACGATGGGCGCGCGCGTGATCGGGGCGGAACTGGCCAAGGACATCGCCGATGCCTTCCTCTCGACCTCCTTCGATCCCGAGGGCCGCTCGGCCGGGAACGTGAACGCGATCAACGAGGTCGACGCGAAGTACAACAAGGGCTGAAGGCGGCGCGCCTGCAGGCGCACGTCATTCACGCCACCTCCGGAGCCCGGACTTCCTCCCCCGGGCTCCGACCTTTTTCCGGACAATCCCGAGAGGCATGACATGGACCGGATCCTGGCCATCGACAGCGGTCTGACCGTGACAAAGGCGGTGATCTTCGACCTGAAGGGGACACAGCTGGCTGTCGCGCGACGCAACGTGACACAGCTGAAACCCGCGCCCCGCCGGGTCGAGCGGGACATGAGCGTTCTCTGGCGACAGACCGCCTCGGCCATCCGGGACGTGCTGGAAACCAGCGGGACCGACCCGGCGCGTATCGTCGCCGTGGCCGCCACCGCGCATGGCGACGGGATCTACCTGCTGGACAAGGCAGGCAAGCCGCTGGGGACCGGCATCCTGTCGCTGGACAGTCGCGCCTTCCAGATCGTCGAGGACTGGCAGACCGACGGGACCGACCAACGGGCGCTGGCCCTGACTGGACAGGTGCCGCATGTCTCGGCCCATTCCGCGCTGCTTGGCTGGGTGCAGCGCCATGAGCCGGACCGTTTCGCCCAGATCGGCCATGTTCTGGCCTGCAAGGATTGGCTGTGCTTCTGCCTCAGCGGGCGCATCGGCACCGATCACACCGAGGCCAGCACGTCTTTCACCGACGTGCAGTCGCAAACCTGGTCACAAGAGGCGCTGGAGCTGTTCGGCCTTGGCGATGTGCAGGGCGCCCTGCCCCGCGCCGACCATTCCGCCAGCGTGGTCGGGGAGGTCACGCAGGCGGCCGCGGAGGCGACGGGCCTGCGCCCCGGCACGCCCGTGGCGGCGGGTCTGCATGACGTGACCGCCTCGGCGCTGGGGATCGGCGCTCATCGGCCCGGTGTCGTGGGGATCGTCGCCGGCACCTATTCGATCAACGAAAGCGTCTCGACCCGGCCAATCGTCGATGCCCGCTGGTTCTGCCGCAATGCCATCGACGCGGGCCAGTGGAACAACATGTCCATCTCGCCCGCGTCGACCACGAATTACGACTGGTTCCTCGACACCTTCTGCGCCGTGGAGCGTGCGCAGGCACGGGCCGAGGGCCAGGACATCCACGCCTTTCTGCGCCCCGAAATCGACGCGGCGCTGAGCCGCCCCTCCTCGATCCTCTATCACCCCTATCTCTTCGGTTCTCCTATGGGCGCGGCGCCCAGCGCGGGCTTCCTGGGTCTGCGGGGTTGGCACGAACGCGGCGACCTGCTGGCCGCGCTGCTGGAGGGGGTGGCCTTCAACCACCGCGATCACGTCGATGCGCTGCGTGGCAGTTTCGGCGGCAGCGAGGCCCGGCTGACCGGCGGGGCCTCACGCAATCGGTCGGTGGCACAGCTTTTTGCCGATGTGCTGGACATGCCCGTCACAGTCACCGACACGGACGAGGCCGCCGCCTGGGGCGCCGCGCTGTGTGCCGGGGCCGCGGTGGGCGCTTTTGCGGGCTGGAACGCCGATCCGCGCGATCTCGCCGCGCTGGAAACCACCTATCTGCCGACACCAGAACGCGCCGCGCATTATGCCCGGCGCTACGCCATCTACCATGAGATCGCCGAAGGCATGGGCGCGGCCTGGGATCGCCTGAACAGCCTCGAAACCCTCGCCCGGGGCACCGCAAATGACTGAGCCTGCCGCAGAAGACCTTGACGTGCTGGTCATCGGCGCCGGGGTGAACGGCGCCGGCGTGTTCCGCGATCTCTGCGCGCAGGGGCTGAAATGCATGATCGTGGACAAGGGTGATTTCGGGTCGGGCACCAGCGCGGCACCGTCACGCCTGATTCACGGCGGACTGAAATACCTCGAAACCGGGGAATTCCGCCTTGTCGCGGAATCCACTTATGAACGGAACCTGCTGCTAAGGAACGCGGCGCACCTGGTCCACCCCCTGCCCACCGTGATCCCGATCCAGTCCTGGACAAAGGGTGTCTGGGCCGCGCTGCGGACTTTCTTCGGCTCGAAGACGGCGCCGCGCAGCCGTGGGGCGCTGCTGATCAAGGCAGGACTGGCGATCTACGATTTCTACGGCGCAAAGGCGCGCCAGATGCCCCGGCACAGCATGTTGGGCCGGGCGCGCGCCCTGGCCCAGATCCCGGCCCTGACGCCCCGGATCGTCGCCGTCGGCACCTATTACGACGCCACCGTGACCGCCCCGGAACGGCTGGTGATGGAGCTGACCTCTGACGGGGTTGCCCTGTCACCCACGTCAGAGGCGCTGAACTGGACCACGGTCGAGGGACAACAGGACGGCACCGTGTCGCTGCGCGGACCGCAGGGCCAACACCGTGTCGTTCGCCCGCGTTTCGTGGTCAATGCCGCCGGCCCCTGGATCGACAAAGTGAATGCATCGCTGGGGCTGGACACCCGGCTGATCGGGGGAACCAAGGGATCGCATATCCTGCTGGATCACCCCGAGTTGCTGGACCAGCTGGATGGGCGGATGATCTATTTCGAAGGGGACGACGGACGCATCCTGCTGGTCTTTCCCTTTCACGGCAAGGCGCTGGTCGGGTCCACCGACATCCCGGCGAAAGACCCCGATGCCGTGATCTGCACCGAGGCCGAGACCGCCTATTTCATCCAGAGCCTGCGCGATCTGCTGCCCGGACTGCACTTTGATCACGACCAGATCGTCTATGCCTACGCGGGCATTCGCCCTTTGCCCAATTCCGAGGGCGTGGCGCCGGGGCTAATCAGCCGCGACCATTCCGCCCCGCTGGACCCGGCGACGCCGCAGCGCGCCTTTCCGGTGATGTCCCTGGTCGGCGGCAAATGGACCACCTTCCGCGCCTTTTCGGCAGAGGTCAGCGACCGGGTGCTGGCCGAGCTTGGCATGTCCCGCCAGCAGAAGACCGACGAGATGCCCATCGGCGGTGGACGGGACATGCCCCGAACAGCCGAGGCGCGGCAGGCGTGGATCAAAGACGTCGCGGCTGAGACCGCCGTTGCGCCGGACCGCGTGGCCGTCCTGCTGGACCGCTACGGGACCACTGCACGCAATATCGCCGCGCATGAGGGCCATGATGCCACCCCCCTGCCCGACGCGCCGGACCACACCGACCGCGAGATCGACTGGATCGCGGCGCACGAGGCGGTCCAACACCTGTCCGACATCCTGCTGCGCCGCACGTCACTGGCCATCAGCGGGCGCCTGACGCCTGCCCTGTGCCGCGCTGTCGCGCGGATCGCGGGCGGCGCGCTAGGTTGGGGCCCGGATCGGGAGCAGCGGGAACTGGCGGAGCTGGCGAAACTCCTGTCCGAAAGGCATGGCGTTCACCTCGACTTGCGCTAGCCTGCGCCGAAAGGGAGGCCGCATCATGTCGCAGAAGCACCGCAAGCTGATCAACGATCCCGACACCCTTATCGAGGACCTGGTGGCCGGCATGGTTTCAGCCCATCCCGACCTGATCTGCGTCGAGGGCGACACCGGCCGGGCCATCGTCGCGTTGAACGGCCCGCGCGACGGCAAGGTCGGCATCGTCATTGGCGGCGGCTCGGGTCACGAACCCGCCTTTGCGGGCTATGTCGGCAAGGGGCTGGCCGATGCGGCGCCGCTTGGGAACATCTTTGCCTCGCCCTCGCCCGCGCAGATCATGGACGCGGGATTTGCCGCCGACGGCGGCGCGGGGGTGCTGTTTCTCTACGGCAATTACACCGGGGACGTGATGAATTTCGGCATGGCCGAAGAGGGGCTGGCCGAACAGGGGATCACCGCGCGCTCTTTCCTCGTGACCGATGACATCGCCTCGGCCCCGCCCGAACGGGCCAGCGAGCGGCGCGGGATCGCCGGGGATTTCTTTGTCTTCAAGGTGGCGGGGGCGGCCGCGGATCTGGGCCTGAGCCTCGACGAGGTCGAACAGGCCGCCGCACGCGCGAACGCGGCAACCCGAACGATGGGCGTGGCGCTCTCTGCCTGCATCCTGCCCCAGACCGGGCGTCCGAATTTCGACCTGCCCGTGGGCGAGATGGAAATCGGCATGGGCATCCACGGCGAGCCCGGCATCGAACGCGGCCCTGCCGAGGGCGCAGACGCGGTCGTGGACCGCCTGCTGCCGCCGATCCTCGAGGAACTGGCCTGCACGGCGGGCGACCGGGTGGCCGTTCTGGTCAACGGGTTGGGCTCGACCAGCCTGCTGGAGCTTTACCTGCTGCACCGGCGTGTCGCGCAATTGCTGGAAGACCGGCGGATCACGATCCACCACAGCTGGGTCGGCGAATACTGCACCTCGCTGGACATGGAGGGCGCCTCGATCACCCTGATGAAGCTGGATGCGGACCTGCAGGCATGGCTGGACCATCCCTGCGAGACGCCCGCGCTGCGCGTCGGCAAACCCGATGTCACCCGCACCGCCCGCCCGCGCAGACATAGGGACAGGGTTGCCCCAGTGGCGCACTCTGGCGACCGCACAGACCTGCGCACCGATGGCGAAGTCACCCCGGCAGAGTTTCGCACCATGATGCAGGCCGGGGCCGAGGCGATCTTTGGCGCGGTGGACAGGCTTTGCGCGCTCGACGGCGAAATCGGCGATGGCGACCACGGTGTGACAATGGAAATCGGCTGGAAGGCCGTGATGACCGCGATGGACGCGGCAGACCGGGACATGACGATCACCGATCTCTGCAGGGTGATCGCCGACAGCTTTCTCTCGGCCGTCGGCGCCTCTGCCGGGCCGCTCTATGCCTCGGGGTTCGGCGCGGCCGGGCGGGCCGTGTCCGACCGTTGGGCCCTGGACACCCGCGCGCTGGCCGCCTGGCTGGATGGCATGGCGCAGGGCATCGCGGGACGCGGCGGCGCAAGGCCCGGCGACAAGACCATGCTGGACGCCTGGATGCCCGCCGCTGAGGCCGCTGGCGTCGCGGCCAGCGAGGGCGCCACGCTGCAGGACGCGCTGATCCGCGCGCGCGACGCCGCCCGGCATGGCGCCAATGCCACCGCACAGATGCAAAGCGGCAAGGGCCGGTCGCAGAAACTGGGCCAGCGGTCCATCGGTCACGTGGACCCCGGGGCGGCCTCCGCAGCCCTTTTGCTGGCCGCCTGGTCGGATGCGCTGTAGCACCGATCCGACCGTTGAAAGACTGTCACATTGCTCTGATAGCCCGTCGCCGATGTAACCAAATCATGGAGACCCTCATGCGTTTCGCCCTTTCCGCGCTTGCTGTCGCGCTGCTTTCGACTTCGGCGATGGCCGAGGTGTCGGGCAAGCTGGTGCTGTATACCTCTCAGCCCAATGCCGATGCCCAGCAAACGGTCGACGCCTTCCAGGCCAAGTACCCGGAGGTCGAGGTCGAATGGATCCGCGACGGCACCACCAAGGTCATGGCCAAGCTGCGCGCCGAATTCGCCGCTGGCGCCCCGCAACCCGACGTGCTGCTGATCGCCGACATGGTCACGATGGAAGGGCTGGAGGCCGAAGGTCGCCTGATGGCTTACCCCGAGGCCGACACCAGCGCCTATGACCCATCCCTGATGGATGCCGAAGGGCACTATTTCTCGACCAAGCTGATCACCACCGGCATCGTCTACAACACCGGCGCCGAGATGGTCCCGACCTCCTATGCCGACCTGCTGAAAGAGGCGGCCAAGGACAAGCTGGCGATGCCCTCGCCGCTGACCTCGGGCGCGGCGACCATCCACATGGCCGCCATCACCGCGCATCCCGATCTGGGCTGGGATTTCTACGAGGGCCTGGCCGCGCAGGGCGCCATCCCCGAAGGTGGCAACGGTGGCACCTACAAGGCCGTCGCGGGCGGCGAGAAACTCTATGGGTTCGTGGTCGACTTCCTGCCGATCCGGAACAAGCTGGACGGCGCCCCGGTCGAGTTCGTCTTTCCCGAGGAAGGTGTCTCTGCCGTGACAGAGCCGGTCGCCATCCTGTCGACCGCGCAGAACCCGGACGCCGCCAAGGCCTTTGTCGACTTCCTGATCTCGGAAGAGGGCCAGCAACTGGCCGCCGACATGGGATACCTGCCCGCGCATCCCGCCATCACCCCGCCCGAGGGGTTCCCGGCACTGAACGACATCAAGCTGCTGGATTTCGACCCGGCCAAGGCGCTGGCGGACGACCAGGCCAACAAGATGAAGTTCACCGAGATCTTCGGCGGCTGACCTCTTGCGGCTGTTGAACTTCCTGCGCAGCGGCGAGGGCCTGACCCTTGCCGCTGTCATCTTTTTCGCGCTGGCCCTGCTGGTCTTTCCGCTGGGCCTGCTGGCGCGTGTCGGCGTGACACAGGACGACGTCTTTTCGCTGGCGCCGCTGTCGGATGCGCTGTCCTCGCGCTCGGTCTGGCGCGCCTTCACGCATTCGCTGGAAAGCGCCTTTTTCTCCTCGCTTATCTCGCTGGTCGCGGGCACGGGGATCGCGCTGGCCATCGGGTTGACCGACATTCGCTGGAAGGGTGTCTTCACCTTCCTTCTGCTGATCCCGATGATGATCCCGCCGCATGTGACGGCGATTGCCTGGATCCAGGCGATGGGGCCATCCTCTCCGATCCTGCGCAGTCTGGGGATCGCCCCGGAACTGGGCACCACGCACCCCCTGTACTCTCCCGGCGGGCTGATCTTTCTGCTGGGCGTCCAGCACACGCCGCTGGTCTTTCTTGTTGTGCTTGCCGCTCTCCGCGCCCTGCCACGCGAAATGAGCGATGCCGCGCGGATCGCCGGGGCCGGCGGCGGCAGGTTGCTCCGGCGCATCATCCTGCCACTGCTGGCACCGACGCTGATCGCCGGCTACGCGCTGGCCTTCGTCTCGGCCTTGGGGAATTTCGGGATCCAGGCGCTGCTGGGCATCCCCGCGCGCTACATCACCCTGCCCGTGCTGATCTGGCAGCGGCTGGCCAGCTTCGGCCCCTCTGTGCTGACCGACGTGGCGGTGATCGCCTCGATCCTGGCGCTCTTGGCGGTGGCGGTGATCCTGATGCAGATGCTGTTGCTGAGGAATGCCCGCAGCACGCTGATCGGCCCCCCGCAGCCGCCCCTGCACATCCGCCTGGGGCGAATGCGCGGCTGGACCGAGACCGCGCTGGCTCTGCTGGTGCTGGGCACGCTGGTCCTGCCCATCGCGGCGCTGGTGGCGACGGCGCTGGTGCGCACCTATGGGTTGCCGCTGAACACGGACACGATCACGCTGGACAATTTTGCCGAGATCCTGTTCCGGCAATCTGTCACCGCGCGCGCCTTTCTGAACTCTTCCCTGACCGCCGCCACGGCTGCGGGGATCATCGCCCTGGGCAGCATCCTTGTCGCGCATTTCATGTCCTCGCCCCGGCGCACCGTGCGCAGCACCGGCCTGGGCATCGCGACGCTGAGCGAGATGACCTATGCCATTCCGGGCCTCGTGATCTCGATCGCCTTCATCCTCGCCTTTCTCAAACCCCTGCCGCTGTTCAACGTCTCGCTCTACAACACGCTGGGGATCATCCTGATCGCCTATCTCTGCGCCTTCTTCTCCATCGCGCTGAAACCCGTCAGCGCCGCCTTCGTACAGCTGGACCCGGCTTTGGACGAGGCCGCCCGGATCTCGGGCGCGTGCTACGGGCTCCGGATGCGGCGGATCTTCCTGCCGCTGATCGCCCCGGCGGCGGCGTCGGGCGCGATCCTCGTGTTCCTGACCGCCTACAACGAGGTCACCGTGTCCGCCCTGCTGTGGTCCAGCGGGAACGAGACCATCGGAACGACGATCTACAACTACGAAGATGGCGGCTACACCACCCTTGCCGCCGCGATGGCCAGCGTGACGGTGGTGGCCACGATCCTGCTGATGGCCGCGCTGGACCGGCTGGGGCGACAGGCGCCGCGCGGCGTGGTGCCCTGGCGGATGTGACCCGCCTCAGGACAAGAGCGGCGCAAACTCGGCGTCGATCCGTTCGAACAAGGGCAGGTAGTTTGCCGTCGTCTCCAAGAGCGCGGGGTTGCCCGCGTGCCTTTGGCGTATGTCCGCGATCCGCTCGGACAGGGTCAGGGCCTCTCCGTTCGGGCCAGAGCGATTGTCGCAAAAGGTCAGCGCCCGGCTGAGGCGGGTATCCATCATCCGGCAGGCCGGCCCGTAGTGCCCGGCAAGGTCAGGGCGTGTCCGCAGGCGGAGACCACGGGCGCCGGAGTGATGCTGCACCGCGTCCACAACCTCGGCATCGCAACCGTCGGCCCGGGCCAGGATGGCCCCGTCTACCGGGTGAAAGCCCGTTTCGGCAAAAGCCCTGGCATAGCCGATGTCGTGATAGGCCGCCGCAATGACCAGCCGCCCGCCGAAATCCTGCCGCGCCTCGACCACCTGCGCCACGCGCATGACTTGACGGATATGGGCAAGCCGGGGCGCATCGGGCGGAAACCAGTCTTCGGGCGCCTTCATCCCGGCAAGACCCAGGCCCGCTTGATCCGCAGGGCCAACCTGTCCCCAACCCGCATCGGCGCGTCATGGGCCACTGTCAGACTGCCACCGGCATCCAGGTCAAGAACTGCCTCCCAGATCCCGCCGCGATAGAGGACACTGCGCACCGTGCCGGTCAATTGCCCTTCATCGCCGACCACAATGGCCTCCGGGCGCACCAGCGCCTGCGCCGGTCCCTCCGGCTGTCCGGGTGCGGTGGTGACGTCAAATCGGCAGCCCGCAAGCTCGGCCATACCGTCGCGATAGAAAACCTCCACGACGCTGCCATGACCGATGAATTCCGCCACCTCGACGGATCCGGGCCGTTCGTAAATCTCCTGTGGTGTTCCCACCTGTAGAAACCGACCGCCTTTCATCACCGCCATGCGGTCTGCCAGGGCCATCGCTTCGCGCTGGTCATGGGTGATATACAACGTGGTCGCCCCGGACGAGCGGTGAAAATGCAGCAGTTCCCGCTCCATCGTCCCGCGCAGGTGCGGATCGAGATTGGCCAGCGGTTCGTCCATGAGGATCGTCCGCGCCCCGCCTGCCAGGCAGCGCGCAAGGGCCACTCGCTGACGCTGGCCGCCGGACAGCGCCTCGGGTTTGCGCCCCGCCATGTCCTGCAAGGAGACGGTTTCAAGATGCCCCTCGACAGAGCGCGCCGCCTGCTTGCGCGACATGCCGCCAGCTTCCAGCGGAAAGGCCACGTTGTCCCGTACTGTCATGTGCGGCCAGAGCGCGTAGGACTGAAAGACGAACCCCGTGCCGCGCTGTTCCGGCGGGACCATCGTGCCCTGACCTGCCACTCTGTCGCCGTGCAGCAGGATCTCTCCGCGATCCGGGGTTTCAAGCCCCGCGATCAGGCGCAACAGCGTGCTCTTGCCGCAGCCGGATTCCCCAACGATGACAAAGAGCTCACGGTCGGCCACCGTGAATGAAACCTCGGCGACGGCCGGTTTCCCGGCATAGTCCTTGCCGATACCACTGACCTCGATGCCCGTCGTCATTCGCCTGCACCTCGCTGCGTCGGGAACCCGGTCTTGCCGGGATGTCCCGCCCCTGTCGGCGGACACCGGCGCCCGCTTTGCAGGTCGATCCTTACGACCGGGACGGGCGGAACCGCAACCCGGTGCCCGGGTCCAGCGCCAGCCTAGAGGACAAAATCCCCGGCCGTCAGCCCGGTTACGGCGGCCACCCGGATCTCTTCGTCTATGGTGCCATCGCCATCGCGGTCCAACTGCACGATAGTCGAGCCGCTGGGCGTTTCGAACAGGCGCAGTTCAGGGCCCCGCGCCGCGGAAAACGAGCTGGTTCCGCAGAACGTGAAACTCGACGGCACCAGTGCCGCTAGGTTGATCACGTCAAGTCCCTGTTCAAAGTCCAGGATCTGCTCGCGTTGCGCACCGATGCCGGTTTCGGCCACCGAGGCGAAGGCAAAGGTATCGGCATCCGCGCCACCCGTCAGGTGATCTGCCCCGGGTCCGCCGGTCCTGCCTCGCGTCGCCGCGCAGCACATCGGCTCCGGCATCGCCACGCAACGCGTCATCCCCCGCACCGCCCAGCAGCGTGTCATCGCCGCCGCGGCCGATCAGGGCATCATTTCCCCCAAGCCCCTGCAGCAGGTTGTCCCCTTCATCCCCCCGCAACACGTCACCAAAGGCACAGCCAAAGAGGTTTTCGATCGACAGGTTGCTGTCGTCGCGCGCCTCGCCGGTGTTGTGCGTGGAATTGGCCAGATCCGCGATCAACCCGTCCGGCGCGTCGGCATAGACCGCCGTGTCGCGGCCCCGCTCTCCGTACAGGGCGTCATAGGGCGCCACCGCCCGGTCCGCCGTCCAGCAGGTCGTTGACGCCAGAGGCATAAAGCTCGTCGTCTCCCTCCAATCCACTCAGGATGCGGGTCAGACCTGCAAAGCCCTGCAGGTAATCCAGCCCCGGCGTGCCCTGGATGGCGAACGGTCCCAGCGGCGACAGGTGGCTGCCATTCGCGACCTCCGCCCGCTCTACGACCGACCCGGCCATGTCGAACTGGCCGCTCAGGGTCAATGTCTCGCCACCCACATGCACGTAGAGGCTGTAGCCGTCGAGGTTGAAACTCAGATCCCCCGGCGCGATGCCCGGACCAAAGCGGATCGCGTCCGTGCCGCCGGTCTCGTCGATCAGGTCGGCCCCGTCCCCAGGGTTCCAGATGTAAGTGTCGTTGTCCTCGCCTCGGTACAGCTCATCGTTGCCGCCCTCGCCCATAAGGGTATCGTCCCCCTCTTTGCGCTGACAGCACTGGCCAGCCAGTCGGCCTGTTCGGGGACAAGTTCGTCTCCGGGACCGGCAAATGCGATGATGCGCGCCACTTCCATCCAGAAGCCATTGGGATCGGCAAGCGTGGCGGCAATGTCGGCCAATTCCGAAACCATCGCCTGATCTATGCCTTGGCGGGTCAGAGTGGCTGTGCGGAACTCATAGAGGCCCGCCGAGGCTCCGAACAGGAACTGGCCGCCGACCTGCAGGATCAGCTGCACCTTCACAAGGTTCAGAAACTGTTCATAGGCTGCCTCGACCGCATCGGCCTGCCAATAGCCTTCGGGGTCGCGGACCTCCAACCCGGCGGTCACGCCAAAGAAGTTACCGCTGAGCATTTCCATCGTTTCCAGAACACGCGCGTCGATGTGCGGCCCGCGCGACCCGGCTGCCACGTCCTGCACCCCGGCCCAGCGCTGGACGATCTCTTCGGCCAGCGCACCAAGGGCCGCAGGGTCTCCGAGCACCTCCCAGGACCAGTTCACCTTGAACGCGGCCACCAGATCCAGCAACGCCTCGTCCAGGCTCATCGCGACATGCAGGTCTGACAGGTCGCCAAATCCGCGCAAGATCGGCAAGGCCAGGACGCGTGCGTCAAGCAGGTAGTCACAGCGATTGATCGTATCCAGATCGTCGTTCAGGAACCAAAGGTCGGTGATCGTGCCGGCAAACCCGTCATGACCACGGAAATCGCCAAAATGTCGTAGTCGTCCAGCGTATGCAATTCGTCGGCGTCGCTGACGCCGTCGCCATTCTCGTCGATCCACAGCTGCAATTCGGAAAAGGCGGCGTCGCGGGCATTGACCCGGCCATCTCCGTTGCTGTCCAGCGCCGCGAGGTTGTCAAAGCCCGTTTCATACACCTCCGTGACGCAGAACATCTCTGTCTCGTCGTCGATGATGCCGTTGCCGTTCACGTCCCGAACCAGAAAGGCGTCATCCCCGCCGGTGCCTGTGTTGTTTGTCTGACCCTCGGGCAGAATCCAGGCCGTACGCTCGGCGAAACCGTCGCTGTCGAGGTCGAGATAAACATTGGACCCGGTCGCCGCCGTAAGACCAAGCGCTGTGACCACGATTCCGTCACCGTCAAGGTCCAGTATCAGCGGACAGGTCTGCAGCGGGGCCCCGTTGGTCGATCCCGCCGGCCCCAGGATAGCCGCCGGAGGAGAGCTGAGCGGCGTCCGGGCGGACGGGTTGTCAGGATCGGCCGGTCCGGTGAGATCCTCGGGCACGGCGGGCGGGGCATGGGGGTCGGCGAAGTCCTCGATCGGAACCGGAGGCTGCCCCGGAAGCTCCAGCAGGATGCCACCGTCGGGTCCGCGTGAAAGATGTTCCGGGTATTGGTCGATCAACGCGTCCAGAAGGACCTGCCGCTCGTTGAAGAATTCGAACATCCTTTCGGCAAGCTCAGTCAGAGAGCCGGTCATCCAGGGCGTAAACTGCTCGATGATCTTGAACAGGATCACCGCTTCTTTCTGAGCCGCGTTCAGCTGCGAATTGTCCGCGATCACACGCACGTCATTGACGAAATCGACGACCTCCAGCGTCTTGGAAAAGGCTTCGCCTGCCGCCTCGAACAGATCGCTCTCTCCGATGGGCAATTTTTCGTCGATGATTTCGGCGATTTATTCGAGCGGCTCACCGAAGGTATCGCCAAGGATGTCGGACAGTTCCGATTTTGCCGCGTCCGTCATGAAGGCTCCGATGGCGTCGTCGACCACGTTCCCGGCCCAGATCTTGATTCACGTTTCGACAATGACTTCAAGAATGCCGTCGCTCATGATTCACCCCGGAAACTCAAATCCAACACGCCGATAATGACAGCGCCCTGCAAATCTATCTCCATCTTTTGGTCCCCGCTAAGGGCATGATTTGCCAAGGCCGCTTTTGCGGCCTCCCCGAGCATCTTCGGCCGCTCGGGGCGCGAATTTGAATCGACGCGTGCAGAAAAATCAGGATGAAATGGGTTTTCATGCCTATTTCCAGAATGCCCGGCATGGCGTGGCGCGACTGCACGGGCGGATGCCCCTTGTGCGCCAGAGGGACGGCAAGGATTGGACCGCGATGCCGGACAAGGGGTAATCTGGGCGTCATGGGGTACGTGACATCGCTTTTCCCGCGCAAGGTGATCGCGGCGGTCGGACCAGTGGTCGACGGCCCAAACCTGCTGCGCGGGCTGGGCTTGGACCCCGACGCCCCCTGGGACCCCAAGATCATGGTGCCCGTGACCGTCTATTACGACATGCTGGAACGGATCGCCAAGACGGTCGACCCGACCGACCTGCCTCTGAAGGTCGGCGCCTCCATGCGCTGTGACGAATACGGGGCGCTTGGCCTGGCCTGGAAGGCCGCCCCCGACCTGATGGGATCGCTGGCGCGGATTGAACGCTATGCGCGGGTCTGGACCAGCGTGGTGGAATACGAATTGCGGCCCGACCCGCGTGGCGTCCTGCTGGTCCTGCAACGGGCCGGGGCGCGGCGGCTTGGTCTCAGGCTCTCGAACGAGACGTCGCTGGCCAGCGCGGTGTCGATTGCCCGGCAGGTCAGCCCGGTGCCCTTTGCGCCGCTCGAAGCGCGGTTTCAACATCCACCGCCGCGCACCCTGACCCACCACGAAAACTGGTTCGGTTGCCCGATGCATTTCGACAGTGACCTGGACGCGCTGCTGATTTCCCACGAGGCGGCCAGACAGCCGAACATCCTTGGGGATGAGGGCATCACGCGCTTCTTGATCTCGCATCTGGACGAGGAGCTGTCCGAGATTGCCGGGGAGGATACGCTGGAGACCCGGTCCAAGGCCGCCATCGCCCGTGCACTCAGCGAGGGCCTGCCAAAAATGGCCGATATCGCCCGGGGCCTTGGCCTCAGCGCGCGCAGCTTTCACCGGCGGCTGTCCGAACAGGGGCTGAGCTTTCAGACCCTGACCGACGAGACCCGTCGCGAACTGGCCGAAGGGCTGCTGCGCGACGAAAGGTATTCGCTGGCAGAGGTCGCCTTCCTGACCGGCTTTTCCGAGCAGAGTTCCTTTACCCGCGCGTTCAAACGTTGGGTCGGGCGGACCCCTGCCAGCTACCGCAAGGTGCACGGCACGGGCTGATCCAGCATTGGCAACAACTGTCAAAACGCTGGCGATGGCGGTCAATACCCGGCGCCCGCCACCGGTCTATCCCTCTGTCATCATGTTCAGACAAGGAGACAGACCATGCACCCCATTCTCGTTATCGGCGCCAACGGAAAGACAGGTTCGCGCGTTGCAAGCAAACTGCAGGCGCTTGGCCATGCCGTGCGCCTAGGATCGCGCAATGCCCCGATCCCCTTCGACTGGGAGGCGCCCGAAACCTGGGCAGCGGCCCTGTCCGGTGTCCGCGCCGCCTACATCACCTATTTCCCCGACCTCGCCTTTCCCGGCGCCGTCGAAAAGCTGGACGCGTTGTGCCGCACGGCCCGCGCCGCCGGTGTGGGCCACCTAGTCCTGCTGTCGGGCCGGGGGGAACATCACGCCCGCCTCGGTGAAGAGGTCGTGCGCAATGCCGATCCGGATTTCACCATCGTGCGCGCCGCCTGGTTCGCGCAGAATTTTAGCGAAGGCTACCTGCGCGATCCGGTGCTGGCCGGCGTCCTGCCGATGCCTGGCGGTGACGTCGTGGAACCGATCATCGACGTGGACGACATCGCCGACGTCGTGGTCGCCGCACTGACCGAGGGCGGCCACGAAGGCGAGTTGTATGAGGTGACGGGCCCCCGCCTGATGAGCTTTGCCGAGATGGCCGGGGAATTGTCCACCGCCATCGGCCGCCCGATCCAATACCTGCCGATTTCCTTCGAGGAGTTCCACGCCAACGTGGCCAGCGCCGGGGGCGATTTCGTCGCAGACGTCTTTACCGCCATCGCGCGGGAAACCCTGGACGGACGCAACGCCAACCTCGGGGACGGTGTGCAGCGCGCCCTTGGCCGGGCGCCCCGCGACTTCGCCGACTTTGCGCGCGCGGCGGTCCAGGCCGGAAAATGGCCGCTCGCGGCCTGACCTTCACCCTGTTTCAGGAAAGGACCAGACATGACACTTTCGCTTTTTCAGAAGATCACGCTCGGGCTCGCGGGCATCACGGCACTGGTGATCGGCCTCTGCATCCTTGCCGTTCCGCACCAGTTCTACGCCAGTTACGGCATCAGCCTGGCGGATGACGCCAGCCTGCTGAGCGAGCTCCGAGCACCCGGGGCCGGACTGGCCGTGCTGGGCGGCCTGATGCTGTGGGGAATGGTGAAGCGCACCATGCGCCAGGTCGCGCTGGCAGCGGCGCTGACCGTCTACATCGCCTTTCCCGCGGGCCGGCTGGTCGGGGTGCTTGTCGATGGAATGCCCTCCGGCAGCATCCTGGGCGCGCTGGTCTTCGAGGTCGGGATCGCCGCGCTTTGCCTTCTGGCCTTTCGCCGCGGGTCCCGCCCCCCTGCGCCGCAAGGCAACAGCAGCCACGCCCCCGCGGCCTGACAACCAACGCGCGGGACGGTGCAAGCCGTCCCGCCCCGGCATCCGCCTGACAAAAGGACTCCCGACATGACGACGATCTTTCTTGCGCTCCTGCAGGGCGCCATTCTTGCCTATGCTCTCCTGGCCGGCGTTTTCCTGGCCTTCTCCGATTTCATCATGCGGTCACTTGCGCGGACCAGCGGCAGTGGCGGTGTCGAGGCCATGCAGGTCATCAACCGCGAAGTGTTCCGCTGGGTCTTCATGATCCTCTTCATGGGCATGGCCCCGGTGTCGCTGCTGCTGTCGGGATTTGCCGCGATGAACCTGGAGACCCCTGCCGACAGGCTGATCCTGCTGGCGGGGCTGGTCTACCTCGCCGGGTGTTTCGGTGTCACCGTGATCCGCAATGTGCCGATGAACGAGCGGCTGGCCGCAATGGAACCGGCGACCGCGACGGCGCGGGACTACTGGGCCGGGACCTACCTGCCCCGGTGGACCTTCTGGAACACGGTGCGGACCATCGCCTGCGCGCTGTCCTCTGTCCTGTTGATGACCGCCGTGATCTGGAAGGCCGGGGTGCTCTAACCCTCCGGCCGGCGCGTCATACGACCGTAGACCGCGTAGCCCCGGTACAGGTCTTGCCCGCTCAGGGCTGCCGCGCCCCCTGCCATCTCATACAAAGCCGCGCTCAGCGTATCGCGGGGCGTGACGTGGAACCGGGCCAGCCAGGCGCGCAGGCCACCTTTGAACCACCCCGGCAGGCCCGCCTGGTCGCCGAAATCCACGACATGCAGGGTGCCGCCCGGGGCCAGGTGGCGGATGCCCTCGTCCAGCGCCCCCTGCCAGTCGGGGATCATCGACAGGCTGTAGGAAAACACGATGTGATCGAACTGCGCCTCGCCGAACAGCGCCTCGGGATCGAAGGAACAGGCATCCGCCTGCGCCAGGCGCGCCGCGCCGTCCAGCTTGCGGCGGGCGGAAATCAACATCTGGTCCGAGATATCCAGCCCGAAGAGCAGCGCGCGGGGATGCCGCTTGCGGATCGCAGCCAGGTTGCGCCCGGTGCCACAGGCCACTTCCAACACCCGGTCGCCGGGGTGCACCGCCATGTTTTCGATCAGATGGTCACGCCCCAGCAGGTAGTACTTGCGGGTGATGTCATAAAACAGGCGCTGGTAACGATAGACATCGTCCATCAACCGCCCGTGATCTGCCACATCGCTCATCGGCTCAGCCCTTCCGGCGATAGAGATGGACACCGCCGTAGATCGCCGAGCGGTCCTCGGCAAAGGCGCGTTCGGACGCTGGCGCATCGTAGGCCCACTGATCCAGCAACTCCGCTGGGACGCGTCCGGGCAGGATATCCGGCCCCCCGCCGGTGCGGAACAGGACCCGCGCGCCTGGCATGGCCGTCCGGGTGATCTCGCGCCACAGCGCGGCCAGCTGGTCGTCCGTCATCCAGTCCTGCGCGTCCAGCAGGACATAGACCGATTTCGACGCCGCAGGGGCCTCTGCCAGCACATCGGTGATCGAACGGTTCAGCACCGTCGCGCGGCCGGCCGCGGCGCGCAGCGCCTCGAAATTCTGCTTTTCCAGGTAGGGGGGCACTGGCCCGGTCCCGTCTTCCTTGTAGGCCCGGTTGGCGGCCTGCCAGGCAAAGTAGTTCTCGCCGATCGGGAAGTCGCAGAACAGCTTGCGCGTGCGCTCCTCCAACACCTTGACGATATCGCCATCGGCATCGGCGGCCAGCTTGTCGTATTGCGCCGGGGGAATGCCCAGCCCGAACAGCGAGGCCCGGCGGCGCGCGGCAAACCGAACAAGGCGCGAACGATAGAGCGGCTTGATCTCATCTTCGAAAAAGGCGCGCTGGTCCTCCAGCGTCCGGGCGCCCAGGAGCCGGGTGAAATCCACGCCGCCGATCCGCGCCACGAGGTGCACGGCCCCCAGAAAGGTGCCCAGAACGCCGAAACGGTAAAACCCGCGCGCGAACATGGACTTGCGGCGGCGGAAGCGCTCGCGCCCGTTCCAGAAGGCCCGCGCCTGAGGGTTCAGGTAGGGCAGCACGTAACGGTCCAAAAGTGCCACGTTTTCCGCTTGGTCAGCATGCCCGAACAGCGCGTAGAAACTGGCGTGATCCGGCAGGCGCTGCGCGGCCTCCAGTTTCAGCCGGTTGAGTTCGACGTGCCAGGGCGACAGGTCCACCGCCGTGACCGAGGCAGGCCGCGCGGTCAGGTAGCTCATCATGTTGCAACCGCCCGAGGCGATGCAGACAACGTGATCCTCGCGGCCAAGGCCCAAGGCGGTCATGTCGCAAACCGGGTCTTCCCAGATCTGCGGATAGACCAACCCCCGGAACAGCCGCGCAAAGACCCGGTCGGACAGGGAAGCGAAGGAGAAGGACCTGTTCTGGTAGACCGCTTCGCCGATCAAGTCGCTGGTCGTGTCGCTCATCATGCTTCCTGTCTGCTCTGTTTCTTCTGGCTGCTGCGGGCGCGCCGCTTGGCGCGCTGTTTCAGCATGTGCTGACGGTTGTTCCGGGCTTCCCAGTCGATCAGCCGCATCTCGCCTTCGTGGTTCTCGATGATCGCGGTGCAGCTCTCGACCCAGTCGCCGGTGTTGATGTAGCGGATCTCGCCGATGTCTCGGATCGCCGCGTGGTGGATGTGGCCGCAGATCACCCCGTCAAAGCCCTTTTGGCGGGCGTCCTGGGCCAGCACCTCCTCGAACTTGCAGATGTAGTTGACCGCCTGCTTGACCTGCTGCTTGCTCCATTTCGACAGCGACCAGTAGCGGCGGGACCACAGGCGGCGCACCCGGTTGATCCTGGGGTTCAGCCAGATCAGCAGCGCATAGGCGCGGTCGCCCAGGTGGGCCAGCCAATTGGCGTTCATCACCACCGCGTCGAATTCGTCGCCATGCGTTACAAGGTATCGCTTGCCGTCGGCGGCGCGGAAATCGTCCTGGTTCTTGACCTCGATGCCGCCGAAATGGACGCCGAAGTAATTGCGCATGACCTCGTCATGGTTGCCGGGGATGAAAACGACGCGGGTGCCCTTGTGCGCCTTTTCCAGCACCGCCTGCACCACGTCATTGTGTGCTTCCGGCCAATGCCAGCCGCGCTGCAGCCGCCAGCCGTCAAAGATGTCACCGACGAGGTAAAGCGTTTCGGCCTCGTGCCTGTTCAGGAACTCGACAAGCAGCCCGGCCCGGCAGCCCCGGGTGCCAAGATGCACGTCGGAAATGAAAATCGTTCGGTCGGACACCGCGTTGCCAGCTTGTTGTTCGCGTTTCGACAGCGCCTAGGCCGTCCGTGCTTCACCGACATGACGATTTTGTTTCAATCCTATGAACCCTGTGCGGTCGCGGCGATCTGTCCATCCAATCGCCTGCGGGCTTTGGGCCGGCCTGCCTCCCGCCCCCTTCCCCGTCGTGGCATCGACCCGGGCGGACAGGAAGATTGACCCCATCTCACCCTTCCTTGTTTCCAAGCATTCGCCGTAGCTCGGTCTTGAGAACCTTGCCATAGTTGTTCTTGGGCAGCTCCTCGGCAAAGTGGTAGGTTTTCGGCCGTTTGAACCGCGCGATCCGATCGAGACAGAGCGCGTCCAGCTCCGCCACATCCAGGGCATGTCCAGGTTGACAGACGACAAAGGCCACCACGACCTCTCCCCACTCCGGATCCTGCTGACCTACGACCGCAACCTCGTTGACCAGGGGATGCGACAGCAGCACCTCCTCGACCTCGCGCGGGTAGATGTTCGACCCGCCAGAGATGATCATGTCCTTGGACCTGTCGTGCAGGGTGACGTAACCTTCGCCATCCATGCGCCCCATGTCGCCGGTCCAGAGCCAGCCGTCGCGCAGCGTCTTGGCCGTGGCCTGAGGGTTGCGCCAATAGCCGGGCATGACGGTGGCGCCTCGCACCGCGATTTCCCCTACCTCGCCCACGGGCAATTCCGCGCCCTCGCTGTCGAGGATCGCGACCTCGACGAGGCTTTGCGCCCGCCCGACAGAGTTCAGCCGTTCGCGCCAGTCCGGCGTGTCCCGGTCGGCCACGTCCGCGCGCGGCAGGGCGGTGATCCCCATCGGGCATTCGCCCTGCCCGTAGATCTGCACGAAACGCGGCCCCATTTGCTGGACTGCCTCCAGAATATCCGCCTCGTACATCGGCCCCCCGGCATAGACCACGGTGCGCAACCCCTCGCCTGTCTGGCCTGCCGCCTTGGCCACGTCCACAAGCCGCCGCACCATCGTGGGGGCGGCGAACATGGAAACCGGGCCAATATCCGGTGCGATCCGCAGGATCTCCGCGGCGTCGAACCCGCCGCTGTCCGGCACCACATGGCGCGCCCCACGCAACACATGCATGAAGTTGTACAGCCCCGCGCCGTGGCTCATCGGGGCGGCATAGAGGATCGCGTCCTCCGCATGTACCTCGTCCACATCCGCGAAATAGCTCATCGTCATGGCGGCGATGTTGCCGCAGGAAATCATCACGCCCTTGGGACGACCCGTTGTGCCGGACGTGTAGAACAGCCAGGCCATGTCGCCCTGGGCCAGGGATGCAGGGTCACCAGCGGAGACCCTTTCACGCATCTCGCGAAAGGCGTCTCCCTCGGTCGAGATCAGTGGCCCGGAGGTCAGATCCCCCAGCGCACTGGCGCTTTTATCGTCCGCAAAGACCAGCGCCACCTCCGCATCCTCGATGATCCAAGCCGCCTCGCGCGGGTGCAGCTTGCCGTTGATGGGCACAGCCGCCGCTCCGGCCCACCAGATGCCATAGAGCGCCTCGAGGTACTCGGTCCGGTTTGCCATGAAGAGCGCGACCCGATCCCCCCGGCCAATTCCGCGCGCGGCAAGAGCCGCCCCGATGCCCGCGGCCCGGGCAGCAAAGGCGCCGTAATCCGCGTCGCAGGTCATCCCCTTGAACAGCGCCGGACGGGCAGGCCAGCGGGTTGCCGTGCGGCTCAGCCATTCAGCAGGGTTCATGCCTCGGTCTCCATCATCAAACGAAACGCCCCCGCCGGATCGCTCCGGCGGGGGCAAATTCATGGGACGTTGAATCAGCCGCCCTTGAGCCGCTGCATCAGGACCACCTCGGCCCCCTCGGGCACCTTGGTGTGGCGGTTCGGCGCGATCTCACCGTCGACCACGACCGAAACGCCGGCCTCGATGATCGGGCCAAGTCCTGGATGGGCGGCAACCAGCCCATCCAGCGCTCCGCCGACCGTCTCGGCCTCTACCTCGACCACGCGGGCGCCCTCGGTAAAGCGCGTCAGGCTGGACCAGAGGTTGATGGCAACCATCAGCCCCCCTTTGCCTTGATCGCCGCCAGCACCTTGGGCGGCGACATCGGCAGCTCGCACAGGCGCGCGCCGGTCGCTTCCTGGATCGCGTTGGCGATGGCGGGCAGCGGCGGCGTGATGCCGGTTTCGCCCACGCCACGCACGCCGTAGGGATGGCCCGGGTTAGGCACCTCGACGATGACCGTGTCGATCATCGGCAGGTCCGAGGCCACCGGCACACGGTAGTCCAGGAAGACAGAGTTCTGCAGACGCCCGTCCTCGCCATAGATATAGGCCTCGTTCAGCGCCCAGCCGATGCCCTGCGCGGCCCCGCCCTGGTACTGTCCTTCGACATAGGCGGGGTGGATGGCGCGACCTGCGTCCTGCACCACCAGGTAGCGCAGGATCGTGGTGCGGCCGGTTTCCGGGTCGACCTCGACATCGACGACGTGACAGCCGAAAGAGGCGCCGACCCCGTCAGGAACGGATTCATGGTGGCCCGAGATAGGCCCGCCGGTCGATCCCATCTTGCCGGCGATCTCGGCGATGGTCATGGGCGGGAATTTCCCCGCGTTGTCGCCGGCCGGCTGCGCCGCACCGTCGACCCATTCCACGGCCTCGGGGTCGATGCCCCATTCGTTCGCGGCACGCCTGCACATCTCGGTGATGGCGTGGCCCGCCGCGACCACCGCGGCCTTGCCGCTGGCAAAGGTCGCGCGGCTGCCGTGGGTCGGCTCGTTCACACCCAAAGCACCGGTTTCCACAACGTTGACGCGCACGTCCTCGTAGGGGATGCCCAGCGTTTCCGCCGTCATCAGTGCAATCGAGGCGCGGCTGCCGCCAATGTCCGGCGTGCCGACCGACACCTGCGCGGTCCCGTCCTCGGAAATCGCCAGGCTGACCGAGGTCTCGCCATTGTGGTTGAACCAGTACCCGGCGGCGATGCCGCGCCCCTGGTTCGGTCCCAACGGGATCGACAGGTTCGGGTGCGCCTTGGTCGCCTCCAGCGTCTCGACCAGACCGATGGACCCGTACTTCGGCCCGTAGCTGGCGGTATCACCTTCGCGCACCGCGTTTTTCAGGCGCATGTCCAGAGGATCGACACCCAGTTCGCGGCACATTTCGTCCAGCAGGCTTTCGACCGCGAAGGCCCCCATCGGCGAGCCCGGCGCGCGGTAGGCTGCGCATTTCGGGCGATTGGCCAGCACGTCATAGCCGACGTGTTCGACGTTCTTCAGCTTGTAGGGGGCAAAGCAGCAGTACAACGCCATGTCGACAGGCGAGCCGGGGAAGGCGCCGCCCTGCATCCGGAACTCTGCCCGGGCGCCGGTGATGGTGCCGTCCTTTTTCATGCCGATCTTGACGTCCATCGAGGCCGAGGCGGTCGGCCCCGTGGCGCGCAGCACGTCCGACCGGCTCATGACCAGCTTGACCGGCTTGCCGCCCGCCTTTTTCGACAATGCCAGCGACAGCGGTTCCATGAAGATGGTGGTCTTGCCGCCAAAGCCGCCGCCGATTTCGGACGGGGTCACGCGCAGTTGCGAGGTTTCCAGGCCCAGGACGGCGGTGCACATCTTGCGGATGAACCACTGGCCCTGGGTGCAAACCCACATCTCGCCTTTGCCGTCCGCGCCCAGTTGGCCCATGCAGGCATGCGGTTCGATATAGCCTTGGTGCGTGGCCTCGGTCTTGTAGGTCTTTTCCATGACCAGATCGGCCTCGGCAAAGCCCGCCTCGACGTCGCCGCGACCGAATTCCATGTAACGTACCACGTTGGGCGGCATGCCCTCGGGCACGGTGGCATCGGCGGCGCCTTCGCGGATCACCGGCGCGTCGGGCTTGATCGCGTCGTCCACGTCGATGACATGGGGCAGGACCTCGTACTCGACCTCGATCAGGCGCACGGCCTCTTCGGCCCGCAGCTTGGACGTGGCGGCAACGGCGGCGACGGCATGGCCGTCATAAAGCGCGCGCTCGCCCGCCATCGTGTTTTCCTGCAGGTTCCAGTCCTCTCCGGTCAGTCCGGTGGGGAAATCGGCCCGCGTGATCACCGCCTTGACGCCGGTCAGCGCCTCGGCCTTCGACGTGTCGATCCTGACGATACGCGCATGGGCGTGCGGGCTGCGCAGCACCGCTGCCCACAACATCCCCGGCGCCGAGATGTCGGCGCCGTAACGCGCGCGGCCCGTGACCTTGTCCAGACCGTCCGGGCGATCGGGGCGCGTGCCGACCAGCTTGAATTCCTTGAACTCGTCCTTTGCCATCACGCAGCCTCCTGCCGAAGTTCCGCCGCCGCATCCATGACGGCGCGGATGATCTTGTCATACCCGGTGCAGCGGCAGAGGTTGCCCGCCAGCCAATAACGGACCTCTTCCTCTGTCGGGTTCGGGTTGGTTTCCAGCAACTTCTTGGCCGCGACCAGGATGCCGGGCGTACAGAAGCCGCATTGCAAGGCCGCGTGTTCGATGAACTTACGCTGCAGCGGGTGCAGCTCGGCCCCGTCCGCCATGCCCTCGATCGTCTCGACGCGCTTGCCGTCGGCCTCGACGCCCAAGACGAGGCAGGAACAGACCAGCGTGCCGTCCAGCGTGACCGAACAGGCGCCGCAGTCGCCGGTGCCGCAGCCTTCTTTCGACCCAGTCAGGCCGATGTGATCGCGAAGGCAATCCAGCAGCGTTTCGCGCGGATCGGCCAGGAATTCGACCTCGTCTCCGTTCACGCTCGTGGTGACATGGACCTTGCTCATGCGGTGTCTCCTTTTGCCCGGGCCTTGGCGATCAACGCCGCTCGTTTCGTCAGCACGCCGGCCACTTCCGTCCGGAAGGCGACCGTGCCGCGTTTGTCGTCGATGGGCGAACAGGCCGCGCTGGCCGCCTTGGCCAGCGCTTCCAGCGCGGCCTCGTCCAATGTAGTGCCGATGATGGCCTCTGCCGCCTCGGGCACCAGCTTGACCGTGGGAGCAACAGCGCCCAGCGCCACGCGGGCCTCGGTCACGGTGTCGCCATCCAGCCGCAGGCTGACCGCGCTGCCGACCACGGCGATGTCCATTTCCGTGCGCGGGATGAACCGAAGGTAGGCGTCGCCCGCGTTCTGGCCACGCGGCGGCAGCAGGATCGCCGAGATAAGCTCGCCGGCCTTGAGCGCGGTCTTGCCGGGGCTGACGGGGATCTCTTCAACCGGCACGGTGCGCGTGCCATCCGGCCCGGTGATTTCGACCGAAGCGCCCGCGGCAACCAGCCCCGGCACCGAATCCGCCGCCGGAGAGCCATTGCAGAGGTTCCCTGTCAGCGTCGCGCGGCCCTGGATCTGGGTCGAGCCGACAAGCTCCATCCCCTCGACCACGCCGGGCCAATCCGCACACAGCCCCTCATGCGCGCCCAGCGCAATGCCGGGAACCGCCACGCCGATACGCCAGCCACCGTCGTCCGTGGCCGTGATCTCGGCTACGCCCGCGATCTTCTTGAGGTCGATCAGGTCGTCAGGCTGCACCATGCCGGCCCGCATCTGGACCAGCACGTCAGTGCCCCCGGCCAGGAACCGTGTCAGCCCCTTGGCCTGTGCGGCCAGTTGCGCGGCATCCTCGAATGTCGTTGGTGTGTGATATCGCAAGGTCACCTCCCTTTGTCGGTTGCCGCGGCGCTATGCATGACCGTCGCGGGTATGCCGGGGGTCGCGCCGTTTTCGCGCCCACCGTTCATGGCTGTCAATTACAAGGTCTAAGCACCCATTCGGTTCGCCGCCAGTTGGAATTCACCAAATGGGCGAAGGCCGGGCGGCCCCGGCAATCGTCTCAGCTGCAATGTTATGCAGTCCACGCACCAAAGGGCAAGGCGCCGCAAGCAGGGAAATCCGCCGCGTCACGCCAAAGGCTTCAGCCCGCCCGGCCCAGAACCGTATCCAGGTGGCATTCCGCCAGCCGCCGTGCGGTGCGGGCAAAGCTGGGGTCACCGGAATGCTGGGCTGCAACGATCGCGCCGTCGATCAGGATCGCGATGCTGCGCGTGGTCTCGACAACGTCCGAAACCTTCATCTCCATCATCTGGGCCTTGAGCCAGGTCAGCAGGTGATCCTTGTGCCGTTCCGCCGCCTGGCGCACCGCATCGTTGCCGGTGTCGAATTCGGCCACGGCGTTAATGAAGGGGCAGCCATAGAAACCGGGATCGGCAAACCAGTCCTCCAGCACGTCGAAGACGGCAAGCACACGGTTGCGCGCGGGTCCTTCGACCTGGGACAGCCGCCCGAAGAACCAGTCGCGCCAGGTGTCGCCCTCGGCCTGCAACACCGCCGAGATCAGCTCTTCCTTTGATCGAAAGTGATGATAGAGCGTCGCCTTGGCCGTGCCCGCCCGATCCAGGATCGCG
>NZ_JARAMO010000192.1:0-36447 GCF_028807275.1 Mameliella sp. AT18 | reverse complement strand
GGGCTCCGCGCCCGGCGCGCTTGCGCCAGGCGGGGAACCAGAATACCCAAATCCAACCTGCAGACTCTCATTATGAACGAGGGACCAGCAGGGGGCAGGTCAGGGGCAGGGATGGTGTTCTCGAATCCGCAGGCGGCGCAGGTGAACCAGAGGTAGATCATGGGGCTTGGTTGCACTGATCACTGTGCGAGACAATCCTGGACGAGCTTAGACACTCTCGGCCCGAGGACGAAGCCTACATGCAGCTGCGCAGCGACCAGGACCACAACACTGGTCGGGGTCTTCGTCGCTTCCGGCTCAAACCGGACCTCCGGTCGGCTGGTCAACGCTGCGGTGCGGCTCCCCCGAACCGGCCGTCCATGACCTCGTGCAGCATGCGCTGCGAGGCTAAGGTCGGCTGTGCGGGACAAAGCGCCAATTCGCTTCACCTGCACCAATGTCGGCTTTTGGTTGTCTAGCCGGTTTTTCCGGGGCGACCGGCTGCCCGTAAGAAGACGGGTGCAGCATTTCCATCCAAAACGGCAGCAGTCAACAACCCATTCGACGTGGCACCTGTGTCGATACAAATCCGATTGGCCTTAACCACAGGTTCGTCACCGGGCGTATGACCGTGTACGACCACATAGCCATGTTCCTCTTCGCTATCTAGGAAGCGCGATCTAATCCAGAGCATATCTTTGGTTTCCTGTTGATCGATTGGAACGCCCGGGGCGATCCCCGCATGAACAAACAGATAGGGTTCGACGGCTTTGTAGAGTGGTAGAGAATTCAGCCAAGCAATTCTATCTTCACCCAAACTTGCATGAAGTTCGTCAGGGTCGTAGCCGCCAAATCGAAGAGACATACCAAAGGACGAAAGTGTTTCCTCACCTCCGTTGGAAAGCCAAGTGTACCAAGCCTGCCGATTGTCCGTGGCCAGACATTCCAGCAGCATCGCCTCATGATTTCCGAGAAGGCATGTCATTTGAAAACCGTCTAGGCCCGACATCAGCCGATCAATGACCTCACGGCTATGCGCACCGCCGTCGATGTAGTCGCCGATGTGGATCAACTCAGCATCTCTGCCCGAGTGCATTAGTCGGTGGTAATCGCGAATGTGCTCGTGCAAGTCGCGAAGCAAGTCGTCGCGACCATGTACATCACCAATTGCATAGATAACTTTGTCCATGATTTCAGATTAGAAGCTATAAACAAGCAATGCCATCAATCCCGCGAAGCGGCCATTCGTACACGTTGCAGCATCGGTGACTTCGGGCTCGAAGCCGTCATGCTGCCGCGCTAAGATCAGAGCCGAGCGGGGACCAGGCCGCACCCTCAGACCGCGGCCCGCACAGAAAATCCTTCACCACTGCAAACGTTCGTGCCTCTTCCCCGCGCTGCGCGGCAGCTGTCGCATTTCGGACACTAGCGACAGCTCACGGCGCGCATAAGGCTATTCGGGATCTCCGACTTTTCCTTCCTGTCTATGGAACGGCGACAGCGGCGGGGGCAGCCGGTGCCATGTCGGCAATGAAGGGACTCGCTTGCAGGATTGCCGTTCCGTAGTTGACATAAGCTGGTGTTATGCCCGCCCTCATCGCGTCTGCCAGCGGCATTTCTTGGGAGTAGGTCAATATTAGCGTGCCGGGTTTCCCGTTCGCTGGGTCTGCTTTTACTCGCGTAATGCCGACGAAGAATAGTCTGCGCTGTTCTTCGTCGTAGTGCTGCCTTTCGAGCGGAGTCATCGGTTTCTTTGGTGCTCTCGGCAGTAGGCCATTCACGCAACCCGCGATGATCGTCACAGGCGAACTCAGTCCCTTGCTCTTGTGCAGGCTCATAATGCGGACTTCTTGGATGTCCGTCGGTATTTCTGGCTGCGTGATCGCTGTGATCAATTCACCGACCAGAGTCTGTGAGTCTATCGTCGGGTCAGCCGCGATCAAACCGACGGCAATGTCCCGCAGCTCGCGGGTGTCTGCCTGACCATCGGGAAATAGCGCGTCGACCACCGCCGCTAGGTCGGGCAACGCGGCCAGAGCATTCAATTCGGCCACAAGCGCATTGAAATCGGTCACAACGGGTCCTGTGTATGGTATGCGCAAAGCGCCCGCGCTCAACTGACAGAAGGCCTGCCACGGCGACAAACCGGTCGCTTCACAATGATCGCGAACACGCTTGTAGCCCGCAGCGTGGAAATTGTTCCCGCTACGCCCCACCAGCCAGCGCAATGCGACGCGGTCGTCTTGGTTGGCGAACAGTTTCAACAGCGCGAACGAATACTGAGCAGCCTCACACTCTAGCTCGGACTCTGTGTATTCGGATCGGGCGGGGACGCCATTTGCCAGAAGCGCCTCGTAGATAGGCGTTCCGACGGCGCGGCTTTGGGCGAGGACCAATATGTCACCCGCAGGTGTGCCCGAGACTATCATCTGCTGGATCGTTGCCACGACGCCCGCGACCTCGCGGTTCAAATCCGGGTATTGCAGAATTCTTACTGAACCCGGTCCCTTAGCAGCGATAGGTACCAGCGCGCGCGGTACTGGACGATGGACGTTGTTGGCGATAAGGGCGTTCGCCATGTCAACAACGCTCGTCGGGCAGCGGTGACAATCAACAAGGTTCAAGTCGTCTGCGCCTACGTTGGTCAGCAGCCAATCCCGAATGCCGTCCGGATGGGCGTACTTGAATCCGTAAATTGACTGGTCGTCGTCGCCGACTATGCAAACTTCCGCCACTCCAGAAAGCAGTTGGATGATCGCTTGCTCCGCCTTGTTCAGGTCCTGATACTCATCGACCAAGATATGGGTGAACTCTGCGCGTTCAGGCGCGGCGGGGTTGGCCGAAAGGTATCGATAGATTTCCGGGATCACTTCGCCGATCAACATTGCCTCGTGGAACCGCAGCCATTGAAGCAAGTCGTGCTGGAATGCGGCCTCCGCTGGAGAGGGTGCGTAGCCCGGCGTCTGGTGGCTGAGGCGAGCCCACGCCGCTTCGTAGGCTTGTTTGAGATCACCTACTGCCCTCTTGCCGCCGTGCGCCGCCATGAGGTCGCAAACCATTGCTTGCGTTTCGAAGTCATTCAGCGGACGCGGAATGCGCCCGGTAGCCGCGAGAACATGGTTCCGGGTGAGCATTCGAAGCGCGAGGCTGTGAAGGGTGTGAGCGTTTAGTGCGTTGCATCCGGGGACGCCCATATTGACCAACTCGCGATGCAGGTCCTGCGCGGCAACTCGGGTGAACGTGACTGGTAGAATGAGGTCAGGCGCGACACCGGCTTCTAAGAGGCGGGCGACCCGACGTTTCATCGCAAAAGATTTTCCAGTGCCTGGCCCTGCAACTACGCGAACGCGTGGATTTGTTGTAGAAGCAATATTGTGTGCCGGTGTCCCCGGCGTTAATCCATCAGCCCAAGCCATACACTTCTCCAATAATCCGAGAACGAAACGCGCCCCAAGAAGTAGACGTTATCGTAAATTCATTCAACGCCGCCGTGCCGCAATCCGGTTGATCAGCCCAATATGCAGTACCCCGGCACGTCACCCGGGAAAGGCCCGACCTGGCGCTGCACCTCGATATACCCTCCCTGCGGATCGAACCGCGCGCACCGTCCACAGACCCCCTGCCCGATCAGGACCGCACCGATGTCGCGGCCATCGTCCAGAACACAGCGCCCAACTTCTCGATCGTATGTCCGGTCGCCGTTCAACCTGCAGGTTAGGTCCCGCCCCTCGACCAGGTCACGCATGGCAGCGGTCGCGAGTTTCCCGAGGTCAGAGCCGCGTTCCTCGCAGTTCAGACCGTTGAGGCGGATCGGGATGCCCGAGACCTCGATCGTGTCGCCGTCGCGGATGTGGGTGACGCGGCCCGTGACCAGGTTGGGATCTGCAGGCTGATCAGTGGCGCGGTCCAAAGCCCAGCCACCGGCAACGAGGATCATGACGACAGGGAGGATCCGTCCCTTCATGCGGCGCATTAATAGCATAGAAAACAAAATGCCTTATGATTGATGCACTGCGGGTTTCCCGCAGGACTCTACAGATTTCAGGCGAATAAGAACATCTGCGAACTACGACCCTCGACAAGCCAGATAACGCTACGATACTATGCTAGATTAAGTGGGATAGCCCGGGACCTCGTACCATAGATAGCCCCGGGCTTGGGAAACTTCAGACTCGCGCCGCAGCGCGTCCTCCCACTGTCTAGCATGCCCCCGTTTGCAGGGGAGGTCAAGACGGCATGCTGCGGCGCAGCGCCCTAGGAGGGCGATGACATGACTGTGAGCACAGGTGAAATGATCCTTCGCGGAAGGACGATTCGAGTGGATGACGATGGGTTTGTTTGCCTCAACGACATTCACAAAGCTGCAGGCTACTCAAAGAACAGGCGTCCGTTTGACTGGCAACGCCTCCCCTCAACAAATCCTTTGATTATAGCAACTTACGAGAGGGTTACGGGAAAATCCCGTAAGTCCAAGATCCGCATCTCAGAGGTCTACAAAGTTGTTCCCGGAATGGGAACGTGGGCACATCCGATCTTGGCTGCTGCGTATGCCGGCTACCTAAAGCCTGAGCTTGAGGTAGAGATGAAAGAAGTCTGGCTGAGATATAAGTCAGCCGACGCCACCTTGGCGGACGACATCCTCGACCGCGCTACCGACGAAGAAAACGAATGGGCTGCTACGCGCGCTCTCGGAAGGGTCAAAAGATTTGAGTACACTAAGGCCCTCGACGAACATGGTGTCGAGGGATTCGGCTACGCCAATTGCACGAACGCAGTCTACAAGCAACTATTTGACGCCACCGCTAAAAAATTGAAGCAGCAAAAGGGCTTGCCAAGCAAAGCGAACCTGAGAAACGCCATGTCAAAAGATGAACTTGTCTTTGTGATGATGGCGGAGACTCTCGCCAAAGGGCGGATTGAAGAGGAAGCCCCGCAGGGTAATGGGCCGTGCGCAGCTGCGACAAAGCGATCGGCTGCACATGTACGGCGAGCCATTGATGCAGATAAGAATGATCGTCAGAAGCCTCTCGTTTGACTTCGGTTTTGGCCCTTCGGGGCCAGCCTTCCACCGCCCTGCTATTCCCCCACCCCACCCAACATCTCCCGCGTCCAGCCAGACATCGACCGCATCCGCGCACGATACTCCGGGGCCAGGGCCTGCCAAGCGGGCCTGAAGGTCTCGCAGGCCTTCCACGGCTGGCGGCCTTCGTCCCAGTAGTGCGGGCGGTCATCCATCGGCATGCCGCACAGGACCACTTGGTCGAATCCCATGTCGATCAGCGCAAGCTTGGCCGCGAGCAGGCCGGATGATCCGAATCTGACCTACCCTGGGATGATGCCGATTTGAATCACGAGGGAGCAGATCCACGCCCACCAGCGCAGGAAAGCATCGTTCCGATGGACCGAAGGCTGACGTTGCAATAACAATCAATACTGACCTCCGATGCGAACATACCAAGAGAATTCAAAAAGAAGATATCTATGTCAAAAACGGATAACCCGCCTCAAAAGTTTCTCCACGTACGAGCCGGCACAGGCACAATAGGCTTCGACGGGATGGGGGCAATTGATTTTGAGAAATCACCACTAAACCAAGTGCCTAGGAAAGACGCGGAGGGTAATGCGTTTTTTACCACGGCTGAATTAAATTTCGATAATGACCCGATAATTGTGATGCGGCGCGGCGTGAGGCTCTTTGATCTGACGATCGAGGGAGCCCACAATACTTTGATGGTGACGCCAGAGATTGCAGAAATATCCAATGGGAGAATCCACAACAGCACAAACGGTTTGACGCCGGTTACATGCCAGTTTGGGAAGCGACGCAGGCCTTACCTGTTCGGTAACCTTTCCGTGCATGATGCCGATTGTTTTGTCGATTGGGACAACTCTTTATTCAACATTGCAGACCCCAGTTTGTTTGAGATTAACAAGTCCAGAATTGAGGACGGCAAAGTACCACTAGAACACGAGATTGAATACCACGCTGAAAATGTGAGGTTCGGAAACGTAGCGGAAGCCAGGGCCGCTAGCTCAGTATCTCGTAAAATAATACCGTCGCGTTTATCGATTTATTGCAAGCCGGTCGACATCATACATTTCACAGCCACTCAAGCCTTGATCAGCAAGTGTCTGTACGATCTGGTAATGGGGCAGGAAAGACCAAAATATCGCGTGCCGGGCATTGTGGCATCTCGCCCACTGGTCCAGGTGGAGTTTCTGGATCCGACGAGTTAGGCTATATTCCACAAGGGAGTGAAATAAGCGCTACCGAGACAACGGGTTAGTTCGATACCTTGTTGTTGTTGACGTTTATAGAGCCCCCCTGAAAGTAGTCCGTCTACTGGAAAATATTATGGAGGATGAGCCAGACGTCGCGACATAGTTGCTCAACGTGTCCTGCCGGAGGACCAAAATTGTAGAGTACCTGGCCAATGCAGCACGCCACTTACGGCTGGGGAAACAGTTGAAACCCGATCCACAACGCATCAGAGCAAGAAAATCTGAAATGAACAAATTCTTTCGAAACACATTTGCGGTGATGTTCCTGATAACCGCCGGTTCGTTGAGGACCTTATCACAAGCCGATGAGAGCACTGGAAAAATAGTTGAAAACAGCATCAAGAACATCAATGACATGCTGTTTATGGAGGGTAAAACCATAACCAGCGCTTCCATAGACCTGGAAGGAAGATGCCCGCTTCTCATCTTTCGAACGGAGCTTCGAGGGGAGTGCCGCTTTCAAGGAGCCGGAAAAAGCGAAACAGTAAAAATATCCTTGAAGCACGTTGTCATCGACAGCCCTCGCGTTAGGATTGATAGGTCAATAAAACTCGATGCGGACCTAGTTCACATAGTAACGACCGCTGATTGGGACCACATGGATTTTGGTGATTGTGACGGCGTGACCGCTCCTTTGGAGGTCACAACGGAGCTTTGCAAGGTCAAGGACCCCTTAGTTTTTCACCCGTTCTCCGCAAGAACCGTTTTTGTGAGAGCAGGGTATGGTGAACCATTTCTGTCCGCACTGAGAACCCTGATATCGGAAATCGACTGACATAATGCACAGCTCACTCCGTTGCCCTGTCTTACAGGCCTTTTCCAATTAGGATCATCTAAATCCAGCAGCGTAGAGTTCCACACACAGCCCCCACAACAGCCTCGACGAACTCACCGTCCAGCCTGGCATAGATAATGCCCATGCAAGGATTGGGCGATCGTCACCGCGCCAGCTCCGCCCGCCGCGCCGCACTCGCCGGCGTGTGATCGGCACAGCGGGCGCGGGTCCAGACACCGGCCGCACAGCCGCGCGCAACGGTTTCGTCGATCCGCTCCTGATCCTCGATCATCAGGCCCTGCGCGCCGGGCAGCGCATCACCGAGGGTCGCTGCCAGGCCCGGCACACTCTCCGGCTGCGAAATCCCACAGGCCCCCAGCAGCAACACAGTCGCGGCGGCCCAGCTCCGCCCAGATCGCGGCTTTCGTGGCATCGTCATTCTCCTGTTGGATGTCCCGGGCGTGGTCGCGCCGCCCCAGCGCGTAGATCCCGGCGGCGAGGCTGGCGGCCAGCGCCAACGCGATGGCAAGGCGGGTCATGCCTTGATCTCCGGCAGGTCGATGGTCTGCCCCGCAAGCTGGTGTGTGCTGTCCGGCAGGAACCGGATGCGGCCATCCTCGACAAAGCTGTGACAGACGCGGGCGGGCCGATCTGCCGCCG
This sequence comes from Mameliella sp. AT18, assembly GCF_028807275.1. NCBI lineage: Bacteria > Pseudomonadati > Pseudomonadota > Alphaproteobacteria > Rhodobacterales > Roseobacteraceae > Antarctobacter > Mameliella sp. AT18. The sequence goes on along the minus strand of NZ_JARAMO010000192.1, from coordinate 28,751 downwards.
TGAACTCCTGCCGGTGGTTGATCGAGGGCGACAGCGTGGGCCGGTCGAGATCGCCGTTGAAGGTCCAGCACGGACGGCCCGGGCCGGTGTTCAGCATGTGCGTCCAGCCGCAGCCGGGGCATTTGAACTCGACCGAGGTTGCGCGGGCGATGATGCGGGTCATCCGCGCACCTTCAGGCAGGCGATGTTCTTCCGGTCGATGTCATGCTGTTCAACCAGCTTGGCCTTGGCAGCCTCGCAGAGGGTTTCCGTTTCGAACTCGACCTGCACGATGTCCATGCCGATGTACCAGACCATGACCCACAGCATCACTTCCGCGCCGCCTTCCAGACGCGCGCCAGGACCAGCAGGCCGAGAGCAGCGGCCAGGAACAGGCCCAGCCCCCAGGCCGCATCCAGCGCCCAGGGTGGCGCGCTGTCGATCACGCGGGCGCCGCCATAGCCCGTCCCTGCCCCGCCCAGCACCTTGGTCGCCTCCTTCAGCGAGGTGTCGATCCGCGAGGTGACCGGGTCCTTGGGGTCCGGCTGCGGCGCGGCGCGGATCTGGCGCAGGGCGGTCATGACCTCGTCGATGCTGGCGTGCGCCTTGTTCAGCCCGTCACCCGCGTAGTAGCTCTGCCCGGCCCGCACGGTGCGCCCCTTGACCTGGACGTCATGCGGCACCGGCAGGCTCGCCCACTCTTTCGCCAGCGACAGGGCGAAGGCCTCGGGCGCCATGCGGCCAGCCAGGAAATCGTCGAGGCCGCCCCGCCGCAGCAGCCCCAGCGCCAGCCGGTCCTGCGTGGCCCGGTCGTACCGGGCGGTCAGGGGCACGCCAGCCTCGCGGTAGAGGCCACGCAGCGTGTCCTCGAGGATCTGGTAGGCCCCCGCCGCCTCGCTGTTGTACCGGCGGTCGATGCTGTCCTGCCAGTCCAGCACCTGCCCCACGGTCATCTCGACCAGCGGGCGCGGCGGGTGATCCTGCGATTTGATCCCGCCCCAGACGGCGCCGTAATCGTCGGCGCTTTCGTGCAGGCGCAGAACCGCCAGCAGCGGTTCGACCGCCGCGATGGTCTTGTCGGTCATGCCGAGTCCTTTCGATTGTCGGATGTGTCGTCGCGCACCAGCGCGCGCGGCAGCAGCGGCCCCCGGCGCCACAGGCCCCAGAGGTTCAGCGCCAGGCAGCGCCTCACTTGAGGCCCAGGACCTGGGCCAGCTTGTCCCAGAACAGGGCCACGCCCCCGGCAGCCATCGACCCGAGACAGCCCAGCACGATCCCCGCGCCGGTCATGCGGGCCTTCCAGCTGGTGACGGAGCGGGTGACGGGCTCGACCTCGTCCAGCCGCGCCTCGATCCCGCTGATGCGCAATTCGCGCAGGGCGTCGTCCTGCCGCTGGCGGACAAGTTCCTCGCGCAGGCCTTCGAGCGCGGCCCGATGTGTCTCGGTCTCGTGCAGCATCCGCTCTGACGTTGCCGCAAGGCGCCCCAGTTCGGCGGCCAGTCGTTCCTCTGTCATGCCGCACGCAGTGCATCGGATGCGTCGAAGCGGAACCCAAGCGGCCCACCCATGCGGTTCTCGATGTAAAGCGTGCCGTCATTGACAGAGATGGTGACCGCCGCATCGGCGCCCGTGGTGCCCGCCAGCACGGCGGTTGACAGCGTCACCGCGCTCCCCTTGCCGATCTCGCCGGTCGCCTCGTTGCCGCTGTCGGCCCGGTAGTGGAACAGGGCCCAGACGTTGGCGTTGTTCTCGGCATAGACCCGGATGAACCCCTCGTCCTGCGGCAGGTCATAGGTGGTCACATCGTCATCCGCGATGAAGGTGGCGGCGACGTCGATGCGATGCCGACCGATCTCTTTCCACAGGCTGGCCGATCCATCGTATTCCAGCCGCAGCCTGTCGCCCGCCAGCATCGCCCAGTTGCGCCCGCCGGACAGTTGGATGTTGCCACCCGAGGGATCGCTTTCGTCCCGGATCGTGAAGCTCGCGCCAGCGATGATTTCGACCTGGCGCCCGTCCCAGGAACAGTTGGAATTCGTGACCCCGAACTGCGAAGCTCGGATCGTGGCCACCGCAGCAACTCCGGTGAAGGTGAACACCTCCAGCCCCGGATGCAGATCGACGGTGCTGCCCGCCTGCGCGATGCTGGCCGAGGAGCTGACCTCGTTGGGGCCGATGTTCACGTTCGCAGGCAGGGACGTCGGCAGCAGAAAGTCGATACCCGACATGCCGGTCACCTGGTTGTCCTTCACCTTGGCGCTGGTCATCGTGCTTTCGACCTCGATGCCCGTGGTGCCGCCGTTGAGCGTGTTCGACACGATCTTGACGTTCGCGCCCCGGACCAGGTGCACGGCAGGCGCGTTGGCATAAGTCCCGGTATCAAGGTTCGCGTTGAACAGGTCGCAATGCGCGATCTCCACGAAATCCGCGTCATCGCTGTTGATGACCACATGGCTCTTGTTCGCGCCTTTCATGTAGCCGCCCAGCCAGCTGAACCGGCGGCATTGCATGTTGATGACCAGGCTGCTGACCTGCGCGCCGGAGATCCCGCAGCCGGTGAAATCAATATCGCCTGCCGTGCTGCCGCCCGCGCCGTTCGTATCGGTGAAGATCACGCCGTAATCGGTGTTGCCCGGCTTGGGATCGCAATGGTGCCCGACCGACTTGAAGCTGGTGAAGGGCATGGCGTCATGCAGCGGCGCGAAGTGGAAACAGGCGTGCGTGGCGCCGTTGGAATGCCCGCCGACAATCTCGACCCCATCGAAACTGTCGAAGTAATAGCAGTCCACCGCGCCGTTGCCGCTGGCCACGGCATTGACCTGAAAGATCCCCACCGTGTTGCATTCGGTGTACCAGGCACCCCCGCCGCTGGCCTGGTAGGCGCCAGAGGGATGGGTCTCCACGACCTCGCGCGCCGTGACCTTGATGAGCGCAGAGCCGGACAGGACGCCGCCTGTCGGGTTGTGAGTGGCGTCGACAACGATATTTGCCCCGGTGGCCGAGGCGTTGCAGAATTCCAGCGTGCAGTTTTCCCCGACGCCCGCGAAATGGAACTGGACGTAGTGGTTCCAGGCACTGACGTTCTGGATCTGGAAGCGTGCAGCCCGATCAACGTAGATGTGCGCGCCCGCGCGCGGATTGTCGGCGGTCATCCACATGGCCAGCCCGTTGATGCCGCCGCCCTCGACTACGTCATCAGTGGTTGGCGATGCTGCACCGGTCGAGTCAGACGGCACCACGCGGAAGGTGCAGGCGGTGGGATTGTTGTTATCGACCCGCGTGGCGGCGTCCCCGGCGGCGCCATAGATGTAGACCCCGCTGTCGCCAACCACCACCTCGTCGCTGTGGAGGTATCGCTCGGCCAGGAACTGCACCCGACCGCCGGACACGTAGACACCCGTGCCCGCGAAGTCCTCGGCAAAGTCAACCGCCGCCTGAGTGGCTGCCAACATGTCGGTCACGCCCTGCGATGTGTTCTCCGCCCAGTGGTTCGGCGTCACCATCCAGGGCGCGGCAGGCATCCACCATTGGCCGTCTGCCGTCTGCAATGCCTGACCCACGGCGCCCCGCGTGTTGCGGACATAATCTATGACCCCGCCGGAAGGCGTCTTGACCCGGATGCAGTTGACCGTCGCCGGAATGTTTGCCAGCTCCGCCGCAGCCCGGCTCTCGAAGGCGTTCTGGTTGGCAGGCCCTCCGTAGTCGCCGCGCAGCCAGTTGCCCGAGAAGGTGCTCGTGCTGGCGCCATCCGCCAGCGACACCAGCCAATCGCCAGCATTGAACAACTGACCATCAACTGTGCCGGGCACCGAGACGATGTAATAATCACCCCGGGACGTTCCGGAGGGAAAGCTGCCGCTCGTGGCGTCCCAATCGCCCGCAGGGGCCAAGGTTGCATTGGCCGCCGCCTGTGCCGCTGCGTCGACAGCCTCGTCCCGCGCGGTCCCGGCGGTCGTTGCCGCGCTGGTGGCTGTCGCCTCGGCGGCCTCTGCTGCCGCCTGCGCGGCCTGCGCCCCTGCCAGCGTGGCCGCCGCGCTGGAGGTCGAGGTCAGCCGGTATTGCGTGCCGTCGAAACGAAAGTCGACGACCATGTCCTCTGTCAGGAACCCAGCTGCCAGCGCGCTGCCGTCGGCATCGACCAGCGCCAGCGCGCTGCCGCCGTCAATGGCCACGGTGACGGCCCCGGTATTGTCCGCCGCCACCTGCATGGTGAAGGTCTCGGCAAAGGCGCCCGACTGCCAGGACCGGTTCGCTGTGGCCGCGATCACATCCGCGCTGCCCGCCGCCGAAAGGACGACAGGGTCCGTCGTTGAAAAACCAGCCGGCAAGGACGCGACCTTGACCCAGGCGTCGGACTGTTCCTGGTAGACACCCCGGTTCGAGACCGTGGCATCGTTCAGCACCACCGCGAAGCTGCCATCGGTCACGCCCGAGGCCGTGGGCAGATCGGCGAGATCGTCCTCGTAATAGCCGATGGCCGTGCCCAGCAGGCTCTCGAAATACTCCAGCAGCGCCGAGAGCAGGGTCAGGTCGATCTGATTGTCCGCACGATTGGGAAGGCCCAGCACCGTAGTGCGGGCGGGAAGAGCAACAGCCATGCTCGCCTCTCTGTCAGGTGATTTCGATGGTTTCCGGGCCGGTCTCGTCGCCCTCGATGCCAGAGGCATTGATCGGCGCGACCCAGTAGGCGTAGACGCCCGCCGCCAAAGAGGCGTCGAGCCATTCGTCGTCTGCGTCCGGCAGACCGTATTCCGTGCGCACAAGCACCGCGTCGCCCAGGTCGAAGGGGCCGGAATAGGCAGCGGCATAATCCGCCCGGTAGATCCGGGTGGCGTAGTAGGCCGCGTCATCGGGCGAGGTGAAAGCCACGGTCACGTCGCTGCCGGACTTGGACACCGACAGGTTGCCGGACCCATGCGCCGCCGGCGCCGTGGTATTGGCCACTGCCACCACCGACAGCGGCGTGTCCGGCTTCCATTCGCTGACGTCATAGCCCGAAGTGCGCGCGCGGATCTGCGCCTCGTAGGTGGCGCCGTCCACCAGCCCGGTCTGGATGTATTCGCTGGCGCCTTCCTGCAACTCGACCTCGACCCATTCGTCGCCGTCGCGGCGCAGCCGCAGGACCGGGAACAGGTCATCCGGCGCCGTCCAGGTCCACATGATCTGCGCCACCCCGCCCGTACCCTCGACCACGGAACCGGCAAGGTCGGTGATCGGGTCGACCGGGTCGGACCCGGACACGTCGTCGTTGTTGTAGCTGGGGGGCGCCGGTTCTTCGGTCGCGGCGGTGAAGGCCCAGTCCTCCTCGATGCTTTCGGCCAGCTCGATCTGAAAGCTGGTGCCGTCGGCGTTCATCTCGATCATCGAGACCTCGCAGGTCACGTCCCGCAACAGGATCGGGTGCTGCACCGTGACGAAGCGGTGCGCCAACTGTTTCGCGCCGCTGCTGGCCTCGGACCATTCCCGCCCGCCGATCACCTCCAACCCCGCAAGGCGCAGGGTGCCGGACAGCTTGATGGGGGCACGTTCCGACCGGGCCAGCGGTTTCAGCACGCGCAGCGCCTGGTTGTGGTTGTCGATGCCGTAGATCGCCAGCGGGCGCGCGATGCGAGGCGCCACCGCGTCGACGATGAACGGCGCGGACGGCGTCTCGCGGTAGGCATTGCCGGGTTCGCGGTACTCGGCGACGTACTCGGTCGGCGGGTTCATCCCGAAGTTGCCCTCGACCATCGACAGCGACTCGAAATCGCTGGCGGTCAGGGTCAGGGTCGGTTCGATCCAACGCCCGGCGTAGAAATCCACCTTGCCGTCCGGGCGCTGCCAGATGAACCCGTTGGCCGCGGCGACGAACTGGGCCCGGACCTGTTCGAAGTTCTGGTCGTCGGTGAAGGTATGGTTGAAGGTGTAGCGCGACTGCGATCCGCCATCGCGGTTGGTCACGCTTTCGTCGCAGACATCCGCCTCGATCGCGACCCGGTCCCAGTCGACCTCGAAGCCCCAGACGTTGACCAGCTCATGCGCAAAGCACAGCGCCCAGTTGTTGCTGTAGCCGGTGCTGTCGTCGCGCGGGTCGTAGATCTCGTTCCAGAACTCCCAGACCGGGGCGTAGCCCGGTTCGCGCCCCTGGGTGTAGACCTTCAGCGCCTGTTCGGCGGCGGCGCGGCGGTACTGGAGGGCCGCGTAGCTGTGCCCGGCAAAGTCATGGGAGGCGGTGATCTCGGTAAACTCGGCATCCAGGATCGCATCCACCGCCTGCGACGGCCCGCCGGTGTGGGTGCGAATGTTGACGTAGGACCCGCGTTCCGTATCGGTCGCGGAATAGGCACTACGCCGGTAGCGGTCCGACACGACGTTCCCGACCTCGTTGACCGTCACCTCTTCGAAGTCGAGGAAATGTGCCACCGGCCCATTGGTGGGATGCGCGGCCAGGGTCACCGTCATGTGCCGCCGGTTGTCGACCAGCCCGGAACGGAAGCCGACCGGCCCGCCCTTGCGCAGCTTGCCATAGGCGCGTTCCATCAGCGCGGCGGACTGGATGTAATTCGTCAGGCGCTGCGAGGGTTTGGGCAGTTCCGGCTGCGGCGTCAGGGCCGACACAAGCGCCGAGGTTCCAAGGGCCAGCAGGGCACGCCCCGCCAGCGTGCCGAAGAACCCCGTGACGTAGGACGAGATTGCGAAACCAGCGGTGAACCCGGCTGTGGCAAAGGTGCCGCCCAGAACGGCAGTTGTATTGAATATCCCGGCGAAAAGGCCTGCGATAAAACCTGAGACCGGTTCCGCAGATGCCGCTGTCGGCGCCGTCAAAGCCGTCGTCACCAGCAGCGCACCCAGCAACCGCCTACCCTTCGACATAACCCACCTCCCATGCCCCCATAAGTCGCTCAGGCCGGGCGCTATGGATGCGCGCACCGTCCTCTTGGCCACCGCGGCACACGAAATTGCCCGGCTCGATGCAGATTCCCGCGACCGGCAAGGGTTGCCCCCTGCCGGGATGCCACAACTTGAACAGTGCCACGTCGCCTCGGACCGGATCTTGAGTCGGGGCGCAGCCCGCCCGGATTTCGAGGTATTCACGGGCAATGCGGAGCGGCTGGGTGAAAAACCGCGTGACGCGCTGCGCCTGGGCCGCGTCCTCGTAGGTCAGGCGCAGATCCTCGGTCAGGTCGAGGCCGCGCACCTGCCCGGCCCAGTCCAGCGCCGACAGGCAGCAATCGGACACACCCCATCGGGCGGGCTCGGCAAGCCAGCCCTGGATGAACAGTTGCAGCCGGGTCATCCGATGATGCTCTTTTCCTGCCGGGGTTCGGTCGGGATGAACTCGTAGCTGGGGTTGTCCTCACCCAGCTGCCGGGAATGATCGGCAGTGTTGTAGACCAGCCGCCGCGCGCCGTTGCGCACCCGGAACGGGCTTTCCATGTGCAGGCGGATCACCCGGACCACGTCATCGGGCGCGTCGATGGTGATATGATCCATCGTCAGCTGTGTGACCTGGCGCGGCGCATGCACGGGCGCATACATCTGTTCCACGCTGTCGAAGACCTGCAGGTAGCGGGTAAAGGCCCGCCCCTTGACGTAGGCCGATCCCAGCTCGGTGATCTGCGTCACCAGGTCGGAGGGGTCGACCGGATCCTCGAAAAAGGACAGCGACACGCTGGAGGCCTTGGCCGTCCCGTTCAGCCCGAACCCCAGCGCATCCGCCTGCACCAGGCGCGACCCCCACCATGTCTTGCCGTCGATGTCGGTGAACTTGCCATCGGCGCCCAGGATGAACCCGTAGTCGCCGTCGGGCGTGTTGACATTGGCCAGGTGCAGCAGCCGCTGCGACTGTGCCCGGAAATCGTAGCCCGAGGGGAAAAAGCTCATTGCGTCACCACCTCGCGCAGCGCGATCTCTGGCCGGGCGCGGTGATCGCGGGCGTAATGCGGCGCGGCCCCGGTCGGATTGACCAGTTCGAACAGCCCGTGCGCCTCGAAATGGACGATGTCGCCATCGCTGACGGCGCTGCGCAGGCAGGGTTCCACCTGCAGGGTCTGTTCCGTGCCGCTGGTGTCCAGCACGCCGACCACCTCGAAGGGCCAGTCGTCGTGGCTCAGCCTCTGGCCCATCTGGACCGGGGTGCCCGTGGGCGCGTAATCGACGGTGATCTGCGTGGCCCCGATCGCATGGGCGCCGACCGCCAGCCCGAAGGGCGTATAGGCGAACCCCAGCCCGTTCGAGAAATACTGGCCTTCGGAAAACGGCACGCCCTGCGCGGCATGACTGCCCGCCATCGCGGCCCAGTCCGTCCCCAGCGGGTCGATCATCGGCAGGCGGATCACCCGTTCGCGCCCGCGCGCCATGCTGACCACGGCCCGCCAATGCAGGATCGCAGCGCGGTGCAGGTGCAGCTTCGGCTGCCCCGTCCAATGCGGAAAGGCCGAGGTGAACATCTGGTTGATGTTGTTCGTTGTCGGCCCCGCGTCCTGGCCGCGATGGTCGAGGGTCCAGTTGATGCCGCTGGACCGGACAAGGCTGCGTGGCACGGTCAGGATCTCGCGCGCCATCAGAGCGTCCCCCTGCCCTGCAGCTCGCCGATCATGGCGCCGAAGTTCTGGCGCTGGAACTGCGCGTAGCCGCCAAGCTGTTGCAGGCTGCGGGCCTCTGCCGCTCGCATCCACTGCACCTGCACGCCGTCACCGATGCCGATGAACGGGATATCCTGTTGACGGCCGCCCGGCCCGCGCCGATAGTCGCCCGCTGCATCCGAGGACCAGCGTTCGCGCGGGTGCACGACGGCCATCATGCCGCCCTTACCATCGACCCCGCCAGAGCGCGGCCCGTTGCCGGTATAGCCGCGCGTGTCAAAGCTGGGCAGGAGGCCCCCGACCACCGATTTGACCAGCCCCATGATGCCACCCGTCACCGGCTGGCCCGCGATGGTGCGATACAGCGCGTATTCGATGGCGGCGCGTGCGATGGCCTGCTTGAGCTGATCAAAGGCGTTTTTCTGGCCCATGATCGTGTTGATCACCGCATCCCGGCCCTGCTGGACGTAGCGGGTGAACTGCTGTTGTCCCTCGCTGGCCTTCCGGTAGGCCTCTTTCGTGGCCTCGACATGGCGGTTGTAGACCTCCTGGCTGATCCGGCCCGTTTCCAGCAGTTCCTGCGCCAGCCGCATCTCGGCGTTGTATTTCTCCAGTGCCGTTGTGGTGGCCCGGCGGATGCGCAGCGCCTCCTGATCCAGCCGGTTGGCCTCTCGCGAGGCAGCACCGCCGCCACCGCCGTCGATGTCCGGCAGCGTGAATTGCAGGCTCTTGCCGAGTTGCGCACCCATATGGTTCGTCTGCCAGTCCTTGATGGACCCCCCGAAGTTGCGGGGATCGCCCCCACGCCCGCGCCCGACCCGGTTTGCATAGACGGCATCGTCCGCCAGTCCCTGTGCAATTCCCGCCGCATAGACAAAACCCTGCCGCAGCAAGTCCCGCAGCTCGCGCGCCCCCTGTTTCGGACTACTGAAGTCAATCGAGGCCACGGCACTGCCCAGGTCCCGCGCCGCCGTTTCGCTGTCCTTGATCAGGGCGTCGATCTTCTCGGTGGCGTCGACACCGGCGTTCATTTCGGCGTTGATGATCACCAGCTTGAGCCTGAGCTCTTCCATTGAGCGGATCAGGGCGTCGTTTTCCGCCCTGACACGCGCGGTCACGGCAGGATCGTACTCATCGCGCCCGATCATCTGCCCCGGACCACGCGCCCGGCCAGATGCGATCTCCTGCTCTCGCCGGATCATTTCGTCCAGTTGCTGCGCATGTTCGGCCAGTCGCGCCCTGGCGGCCCGCCGCTGATCCTCGAGATCCATCTTGCGCAGCTCTGCCAGGGCTTCGCGGGCGCGCGCTTCCATTCTGAGCGATTGCAGGACCTGTGGCGTTACCTGCGCCTGCGCGATGCCGGTCAGCGCGATGGCAGCAGTATACCGTTCCTGCGCAGTGCGCGCCTCTTCGAACGCCGACTTGTAGTTCGAAAAGGCCGAGTCGAGCGCCTGGCCCAGGTCCTCTGCCGCCTCTTCTGCTTCGAACAGCTTGGGAATGAAGGCCGCGCCAAGACCCACCGCGGCACCAGCGATCAGCGGCAAAATACCCCCAAACCCGCCGAGGATGTCCGGCAGCTGGATCGCAACCGCGCTTATCAGGTTCCCACCCGCCGCGACCTGCTGGCCGATCTGGTTGACCTGCAACAGGCTGTTGCGCAGCCCCATGCTAGCGCCGACGCTGGCCGTGTCGACCAGTTCCATCGCCGAGGCCGCGCCCCGCGACCGCGCCTCCAGGCCCGCAAGGACCTGCGCCGCATCCTGTTGCGAGGTAATCCCCAGTTTCACCGCCCGGTTGACCTGGTCCTGCGCCCTCTCGAACCGCATCTGGGCAGCATAGGCCGGGTCGATGCTGGCCTTGAGCGCCTTGAACTGACGTTCCTCCGCATCCAGCATTCGTTCGAAAGCCTTGGCGGATGTTTCCGCCGACTTCTGCCCGCGGTCGATCTTTTCATAGGCCTGCCAGCCCGAGTCGCCGATCTTCTTGAACCCGCCCTCGACCTGCTGGCCGCCGGCAAGTTCAGCCCGGTATGTGACCTTCCGCTGCACCATGTCCTGCGCTTTCGATTTCCTGGTCTGCCGCTTCGTTGATCGCGGCCACAGCCGCCTGCTCGATCCGTGGCATCAGCTCCGCCACGGCCACGCTCGGGATGCCCAGGGCATCCCCGACCGCCAGGACGGCGGTCATGTCGTATCCGATGACCCGGCCCGAACTGGCCCGGATCTGTCCGCCGCAGCGCAGGGCCAGGTCCCAGACCTGCCGCCCCTCGATGCTCTGCGGTGCGTTCACCTTCATCGGGCAGGCGTCACAGACGCCCGCGCAACTGCTGCAATAGCCGTCCGAGCCGAAATGCCATTCGGCCCGACGGCTCAGCCGTTTCCCTCTTCGTCCACCGCCAGCGCGGGCAGGACGTACGTGTCGCGCCACGCCTGGTAGATCTTGTCGTCCTCGATCAGGGCGTCGATGTAATCCGGCGAAGGTTCGATCGGTGCGCCGGATTCATCCCCGACCCCTTCCCATGCCACGATGGCATGGCGGGCGAAGGCCTTGGCCCAGCCCAACATCCCGACCGACAGCGCCGCGGCCTTGGCATCCTCTTCGCCCGCGTCGTCCGTGGTGACACCGGAGAACAGTTCGTGCCGTACCTCGTCCATCATCGAGGACCGCGCGGGCAGGACCTGCACCTGCACGCCGCGCGGCAGGTCGATCCAGTAGGGTTCGGGTTTCAGGTTCAGGTTCAGCATCAGTAGCTCTCCACCGTGTTCAAAAGGGTTGCGGTCAGCATCGCGCTGTCGTCGGTGTCGCGCGCTGCCATGAAGCTGAAGTTGGCCTCGATCCCACCGGGCCCCTCGACCGGGCGGCCGGGGACGGACAGGAAGACGCGCGGCATGGCCAGGGTCAGCTTTTCCGTCGCCGATTTCGTCAGCACGAAGGACAGCGCGATCGGCGTGCCCACCTTGGCGGTGGTGAACAGGCTTTCGCTGGCGAAACGCAACCGCAGGTTCCCGGTCATGGCGGCGCGCATCGGGTCCAGCCCGCCGATGAACTCATCGCCGGTCACCGTGTCCACCTGGTCGAGGTTGTTGCTGAACGTGAAATCCGCCGAGACCACGTTCGCCTGCGCCGAGGCGTCGATCTCGACGCTCGCCTGCCGCTGCATGAAGCGCGACAGCGCGTAGCTGGACGGCGTCCCGGCGGCGGTGCTGGAGGCCGGCGCCGTCACGCCCTGCCCGATCACGCCCACAGTGCCGTTGACCCGTCCGCCCCGCTGCAGCGTCAGGCGCAGGTTGTCGGCGCGGCAGCCGCGAAACATCTCGTAGCTGGGAACGTCCGGCACTTGCTTTTCCAGGCTGAAGCTGGGCAGCGACCAGGCGCCGGATTCGAAGGTGTGGCTGTGATGCGTCGTCTCATCGGTGCTGGTGGGTGCGCCCATCAGCGCCTTGAGCCAGAAGCCCACGGCCTCCAGGTCAATCGGGATGCCGATGTCGCCCGCGACATTCGCCACGTCCAGGTCCGCATCGCCCGGGTCGCGGGTGCCGACCAGGTCATCCTCGATCAACCCCCGATCCAGCGCCAGCCCGTTGGACATGTGCGGCAGGAAGTAGAACCCGCTCGCCGGAGCCGTCTTTTCGGTGCTCTCGAATACCGCGGCGGCCAGTGACCGCTCGCCCCTTCCTCGTGCCATGTCAGGCCTCCTTCAGGTCAAAGGGTTTGTGGTGGCGTAGGACAAGGTGACCCGCACCACGTCCACACGCATGCTTTTGCCGCCCTGTACGCGCTGATCGTCGCTCTCGACCGGCTGCGCCTCAACCCAGTCGCAGAGACCGCCCAACGTCCGGTCCGCCTCGATCGCGGCGCCCAGCTCCTGGCGGCGGGCGTCTGTCACGGCCTCGCGGCCCGTGGCGCCCTGGGCGTAGAACTCGAACTCGACATCGTGGTCGAGATGATAGGTGCGCGGCAGGGTCATGCTTTCGACCACCGGGCGGCCGTCACGCATGATCACCAGACCGGCGGCGGGAATAGCCTCCGGAACGACAAGGTTGCGTTCGACACCGCCCGTCACCGCGCCGTTCGCCAGCGTGTGCAACGCCGACAGGCGCGCCTCGACATCACTCGGCATCCCTGCCCCTCATTCTTCAAAGCCCACGGAATCGAGGATGCGCGCCGCCCAGCCGTCCGACTTCGCGAGGAAATCCAGCTTCTTGCGCAGCTTGACCTGTTTCACGAGGTAGAAGACGACCGAGGTCTGTTCCCCGGTCAGTATTCCGTCCTTCCGGCGCCGCCCGCCTTTGCGGCGGACAAGCCCGCCCTTGTTGATCCGGGTGCCATCGGCCACCAGGAAACTGACGCGGCTGTCGCGGTAGACGAACCGCAGCTTCAACCCGGTCTTCTGCTCGAAGGCGGCGGGCGTCATCTTGCGCCCGAACCGCTGCTTACCGGCCCCCGGCGCCGGGATCGCCAGGTACAACCCGTTGGGCGACCGGATCAGCGATCCTTCAAGATGCGACAGGATGATCTTGGGCGAGTTGGCCCAGACCAGCGCGGCCGCGTTCATGCTGTTCTGCCCCTGCGGATAGGTCTGGTGCCTGACCGAATTGGCCAGCCGCCCGCCCAGCCCGCTTTCGCGGATCTCGTCGCGCCAGGCATCCTGCAGGAACTGGCCGGCCCGCCGCATCGCCGCCGTGTGGCTGCGCTCCAGCTGCTCAAAGTCCCGGCGGGTGATGTCGCGCAGGTCGCCGTCCTGTGTCACGCGCAGGCTCATGCCGGAACCGTATCCAGCAGCCAGATCGTGCGCTGATCGTCACGTTCCGGCTGCCCCTGCACGATCCGGTCCTCGCCGTCATAGCTGATCGTATCGCCAGCCTGCGGGCTTGCGACATCCGAGATGCGGATCTCGTAGACCACGGTTTCGGACGTGATGGCGCCGCCGTACATGTCCCGCGTGAGATCCGGCGCAGTGCGGATTGCCCGGATGGTGGCCGGTGTTCCGGTTGCCGACGGCGTATATGTGGCATCCGCCGCCATGTTCCCATCTTCGAACAGAGCGTCCAGGGCGGCGGAAAAGGCGTTCATGTCAGACGCCTCAGCTTGCGGCCATCAGGCCGGCGTCGACCAGCGCGTCGCGCAATGCGTTGATCTCGGCCGCGCTGCCACTCGAAGCATCGGCGACATTCGCCGCAACCGGATACTGGGCTGCGCCCAGTCGGACGTTGCCCAGCGTGTCACCTGCACCGCTGGCCACGGCCTCGGTACAGGTGCCGATCAGCAGGTCACCATCGGACGCGGTGGTGGTGCAACGGCTGTTGCCGTCGTCCCAGTAGACGCGGTCGCCGACCGACCAGGCCTGCGAGCCGACCTTGGTCAGCTGCACCACGCCGGTGATCTGCAACGACAGGTCCGCGCCGCTGGTCGCATCGTGGATGGCAACGCCGAACATGGACCCGGTCAGGACCGGGGCGCCGGACGAAACGGTGCCAGCGGCGGCAATCACCAGCCGGGCACCTTCTTGGATGAAGTTCTGCATCTGTCTGTCCTCGTGTCAGGGAAATTGTGGCCACCCGGTCGGGCGGCCCGTGATCAGGCGTCGATCAGCCCGGGTTCTTGTAGAAGGTCCGCCAATCCAGAGGCGCGACACCGGCGTCGATGCGCACCTTCAGCTCGACACCATCGGTCGACCAGGCGGTCTTTTCCTCGATGAAGGGTTCCTGAACGCCGTCCAGGTAGGCCACCTCGACCGTGTCGTGCATGTTGGGATTGGCCGCCATGTACCATGCGGTCGCCGAGGCGTCGTCCAGACGCGCATCGGTCACGACCTCTGCCATGCCCGCCACCGGGTTGTTGGCATGCCCCTTTTGCGCGGTCGGGTCGACGATCGAGGTCATCAACTGCTGGGCCGAGGTTTCCAGCGCGGCAGGCACGAGGAAATAGGAGGGCCGAATGTTGAGCGACGGACCGCTGGCCTTCTCCTTTTGCTTGCGCATAGCTGCCCGGGCAGCGCCCAGCGTGGTCACACTCGGGGCGCCGCCGCTACCAGCCAGGTTGTTGTGGTCGGCGTGGAACAGCGCTGTCCCGTCCGACATGTTCGGGTTCCCGGTCAGAACCGCGTAGCACAGGTTCCCGATCGTGCGCCGCGCCGCCCGGCCCGAGGCACGGGGCAAGCTGGAGAACAGCGATAGGTCATCGTTGATGATCGCTTCGCGCGTGATCTTCAGGATCTTGCCGTAGGTGGCCAGCGTGATCGGTTCGCCACGGTCGCCGATGGTCCCGTACTTGTACTCGCCGCCCTCCGGCTTTTCGGGCAGCGCGTCGATCAGGCCCAGGCCGACGCGCTTGGCCGGGCGGAAATCGGTCAGCGTCCCGGCTCGCGTCCAGATCTGGTAGGTTTCCTCGGCCTCTTCCCACCCCATCAGCGCGGCCTTCTGCGCGATATTGGCCAGGATATTGGCGAAATCGCTGGTGGAATGCGCGCCAGCACCGGACTGCACAAAGGCCTGGCCGACCATGTCCAACCGGCTGCCCGACGCCCGTGCCCCGCTGATCTGCAGCGACTGCCGGGCCAGTTCCGCCAGCGTGAAGCCGGTGAACTCGTTGCGCTCGCCACCCTCAAGGCCCGCACGGGCCATCAGGCCCAGGGCCGCGCCCTGGCGGAACCGGTCGCGTTCATCGGCGGTCACCGATGCGGTGGGGCCACCCACGCCCTGCGTCTTGCTCTGCGCCTTGGTCGCGTAGGCATCGATGGCCTGCGCCCGGAAATCATCGACCGTCACATCGCCCTCGCGGGCCTGTTTGACCGTCTCCGCATCGACGCCCAACTTGGCCGCCACGTCCTCGATGCCCGCGATACGCTCGCGCTCCTGTCGGAGAATCGCGTCACGATCCACCGTCTGGGTCTGCGCCTCACCCGCGGCGCTCTGGGTCTGTTCAGCCATATCGGCCTCCTCTTGGGTATCGACGGCCGCCGCCGCCTCGTCTTGCGCCGCGCCGCTGGCGGCCTCCACAGGCGGGGCCGCGTGCGCCTCGCCTGGCCTCTCTCCGGCAAGATCGCCGGAATGCTGTCGCGCCAGGGGTAGAGAGCCCCTGGACTGGATGCGTGAGCCCATGTCTGCAGGGACGGCACAGACCGACACTTCGTCAGGTCGCCACCGTGTGAAGTACATCACCTCGGTTTCCGCGCCGTCTTCACCGGTTTCGATCCGAACCTCCTGCGCCAGGACGGTGAAACCGACAGAGATGTTGCGCAGAACGCCCTGCGCGATCTTCGACCAGATCGGTTCCACGTCTTCGGTCTGCGCAAAGCGCAGCTTGGCCTTGCAAACCCCTGCGTCGATCCAGGCATCCTCGACCACGCCGATCACACCGTCCGTCCCGTAGGCGAAATGGCTGTCGAGGACCGGGCCGGAGGCGCGCAGGAATTCGAGGTCGACGGCGTCATCCTCGATCACCACGCGCGTCGGCATCCGGCGGACTTCACCGCGATGCATAACCCAGTGATTGACCAGGGCAGCCGTCGAGAAAACGACCTCGACGCTGCGCGCCTCTTCATCGACCGTGCCAAGAGGCGCGGCTTGCGTCATCAGGTCCGGCCTGCGGACTTCTGTCTGTGACTGCGTCATTCTTCACTGTCTCCTGTGTCCAGGTCGCGCAGCATCTCCTGCCAACGCTTCAATCCGGCGATCACCTCTTCTGCCGTGGTGCCGGTCTCTTCGATCACGGATTGGGGGTCGACGAGGTGCGCCTCGATCTGGGCAATGGCCGCCTTTGCGTCCCGCTCCGGGTCGACCCAAGGCCGTTTGGGCGGGACGAACCGCGCCCGGGGCAGAACCTGTGTCCGCAGGTCACCATTGACCTGCCCTGCCCGCATCACGCGCCGCCATGCCGGGCGGCCGGATTGCTGAACCATCAGGTCCGCCTGCCAGACATCGACCAGGCGGTTGAACTCGATCCGCCCTTCGCGCATCGAGGAATAGTTGGCCCTGCTCGTGTCGCCGGTCATCTGCATGTAGGTGACGCCGCTGCCTGCAGCGACGGCATGCAGCCGCTCCTGCATGTGTTCCACCAGGCCACCGCTGGACTCGGGCGCGTTGAATTCCACCCCCCAACCGGGACGGGCCTGGACGATCATGCCCGGCTGCATGCGGTCCAGCGGCGTGCCGTTTGCCGTCGTGATCGGGGCCCCATCCTGCCCTTCGACGCCCTGCATTGCCGCCCCATCGGTGGCATCGTCATGGGCATTGTGGACGACCATCGAAATACAGGCTTCCAGCTTCTTCCGAACCACCTCGGCCTCGGCCAGGTCGTCCAGGTCGCGCAGGACAGTGGCCACCGGCGCAAACCAGGACACCCCCCTGACTTGCCCCGGCCGGAGAACCTCAAAAACGTGATCGACCAGCTCCGCCGGAACCCGGCGAATGTGGTGGCGCAGGCCAGTGACACCGTAGCGATCCCCGGGGTGCTGGGTGTGCATGTGATAGGCAACCCGGCGCCCGATCGCGTCGAACTCCACCCCCTGGACGATCCGCGAACCATCGGCACGAACTTCGTTTGTCTGGTGATCCAACCAATCGCCTTCAACCACGCGGCATCGCCAGAACAGCCGCCCGCCTTCGCGGGTCGGCGTCCAGATCCGCAGCGCCTCGCCGCCCTCCGCCACCGCCCGCATTAGGAGGCGCTGTTGCCCATAGAAGTCCAGTTGCCCTTCCACGTCGCAGCGTTCGACGAACCGTTCCCACTGGTCCCGCGTGACGCGCGACAGGGCCTCTGCCGTGTCCTTGTCATCGGTTGCCAGGGCCACACGAGGCCGAACGCCGGTGCCAGCAATGTGCGAACCCAGGACGCGAACAGCCCGCGAAGCATGCGGCGAGTTGCGGACGAGGTCCCTGGCCGACGCCCGCAGGAACGGCAAAGCGCCCTGCAATTCGGTCGAGGCCGAAGTGTGCGGCCGCGTCCAGCCGACCATGCGCCCGCCCGTGCGCGCAGCATCATAGCCTTGCAAAATCTCGGCTTGTTTCTTCACCGCTGCCAACCGCAGACCGGCTTGTTCGGCGCGCAGATTTGCCTCGGCCCGCCGTGCCCGCCGTTCCGCGAAAATTGTCCCGATGCCGAACATCATCAGCCTCGATGCATCGCGCCAATGGACACGGTCACCGGCGACAGGCCTGCCGATATACGCTGCTGTCCGCGCCAATAGGCGATGGCCCGTTCCATTTCTGCCTGGTTGGCGTATTTCACGCTGCGCCCGTCGCTATAGGTCACTTCGCGCACGCCTTGCGCCATCGCCGTCTCCAGCTTCGTGATCGCCTCGGATGCCGTCACAGCCATTTGTCACCCCTTCCGCCCAGCCAGTCGCCGGGAGTCTCCCGCGGCTTGGCCGGCGGGCTTGCTGGTTTCGTCGTTGTCTTCGGCGCGGCCTCTGCGGCCTGTTCCTTCGGAATCACTGGAACGGTCGCATCGAACAGGTCCGCCTGGCCCTCCGGAGACGGCGCGCTCCGCTCTTCCGCCAGGCGCCGCCATTGATCGTCGGTCATGGAAGTCCACCCTTTGCGTCGGGCAGCGGCTTCGGCGTAAAGCATCGTGTCCAACCCCTCGTTGCGGCGAGACGGTTCGACCAGTTCCCAACGGGACGTGGTGACACCCGAGGTTGACCGACGCAGCACACGCACCTCGGACGTGATCATCCTGTAGAACTCGTCGCCAAGCCCCTTGGCGAACGCCACATGCCCACGCTCTGCAGGGTCCTCTTTGGCCAGCCAGCCGTAGAAATCCCCCTTGAGCTGGCTGACGTTCAGCATGAAGGCGCGCTTCTGGCGTCTCTTGGCCTTCCCGTCCGGCCGGCGTTCGAACTTCTGCGGCGCCATGATCGGACCATTCTGTCCGCTGGCCCCCTTGACGATGATCACCCGTGACCACGGATGCCGTTTTGC
The DNA here is from genome assembly GCF_028807275.1 of Mameliella sp. AT18. Taxonomy (NCBI): domain Bacteria; kingdom Pseudomonadati; phylum Pseudomonadota; class Alphaproteobacteria; order Rhodobacterales; family Roseobacteraceae; genus Antarctobacter; species Mameliella sp. AT18. The sequence continues at coordinate 10,288 of NZ_JARAMO010000192.1, read as the reverse complement.
AAACGACCAGACATCCTCGGTATAGGTGCCGCCGTCGATCGCCATCATGTCCAGTTGCAGCGGCAACCCGAGGTCCGTCTTCCAACTGGCCTTCAACAGAGCATCCAGGGCGACACGCGCCTCGCTGTCGCCGATGTGATGCGGGATCACCCGGTAGTCGATCACCCAGCGCTGGTAGTTCGCGCCATAGGCCACCACCTGCACCTCTGTCCGGTCGAGCTGACAGTCCACGCCCGCCGTCAGGATCACGCCCCGCGCCGGCACGATGCCGACACCGCGGCCCTCACCGTCCGGCACGTTCTCGACCCGGTCGCGCAGTTTTTCCCAGTCCGGCCCCTTGCTGGCCTGTTCGTAGGGCAGGCCCAGGACATCGTTCCAGAATGTCTGTTCCGTCTCGGCCTCGACCTGGTCGCGCAGCGCCTGTTCGGTTTCGCCGCTGACCTTGGCCGTGGTCCAGCCCATGACCTGCGCGTATTCGTATGCGATCGAGGCCCAGTCCCGCTGTGGCCCGTAGGCACGCCACAGGTGAAAGCCCGGGTGATCGCCGCGGGGGTTCGTCGCCACCCACTTGCCGTTCGCGATCAGCGCCGGCTTGTCCGAATGCCGGATCTCGCAGCCGCAGGCCTCGCAGGTGAAATGCGCATCGGCCAGGTTTTGCGGGTCGATCCGCTTCTTGAAGTTCTCCCAGGTCAGCGGCGCCATGTTGCCGCAATGCGGGCATGGCACGTTGTAGTACCGCTGGTCCGACCGCGCGAAGGCGGCACTGATCCGGCAGGCCCCCAGGATCTGCGGGGTCGAGGCGCGCAGGATCTTCGCATCCTCGAAAGCGGCGGCCCGGCTGACCGCCATCGCCTCGGGGTCGCCCTTGGCGTGCATCTCGAACTTCGACAGGTCGTCCATGACAACCAGCCGGTGCGAGGTCTGCGCCAGGTCATCCGGCGACCCGGCGCTGGTCACCTTCAGGATACCGGACCGGTCCAGCGTTTCCTGCCGAAACTTGGCGTCGCTGTTCTTGTCGGCCCCGCCGCCGCGCCCGAACATGCGCCGCAGCGACGGCGCCGCCCGTCGGATCGGATACCACTTCTGGTCGATCCAGTCGGTGGCCGCCTTGTTCGTCGGGTGCACCACCAGCGAATTGAGCGGCATGTATTCATGCCAGGCCGCCACGGTCGGGTTGATCACCGATTCCGTCTTGGCGATCTGGGCCGACCCCCGCAGCGTCACTTCTCGGCAAGGATGCTCCGGGCTCAGTACCGCGTGGATCTCCGCCAGGAATTGCACCGGACGGATCGAGAACGGGCCGGGAAACGGCGACCGCTCGTCGAAGACGATGTTCTCCCGGCACCAGCGCGTGATGTCGGGTGGCGGCGGCGGGCGCATGGCATCGGCCATCGCCGAGGCGATGACGGCCCGCGCCGAGGTCAGAAAACCCATTTCAGAAATCGGCGTCCTGTTCTTCCGGCGCCATCTCTGCCGCCTCCGCCTCTTGGTCGAGTTGCTGCGCCCGGGCGCTGCGATGCTCGCGCCAGACGTCGATCATGATCTGACGGGCCGTCTTGAAGTCGACTCCCATCTTGTCGGCCACCGCCCGCGCCGCATTCCGCAACACGTTCTCGAACTGGGCCAGTTCCGCCGCCAGCGCGCGCCGGGCTTCACGCCCCGCCTGTTCCGCCAGGACAAGCGTCCCGTCGTCCTGCGCGTTGAGGCGGCGCAGCTTCCGGGCCTCTTCCTCGGCCTTGAGCGTCCGGGCCATTTCATAGCGGGCCTGGTCGGTGGTCCGCAGCGGCGCCGAGTCCCGCTCGGGCACATCCTGCGGGGCCTCAACCGGAGAATCGGTTTCCTCGATCTCGCGCAGCGCCTGCCTGGTCCGGGCGCCGTTCCCCATCATCTGGCCAGGATCCAGCTTCCTGTTCAGCGCATTTGCGCAGGCCGCCAGGTCAAACCGGCGCGACCGCCCGTCCCCCTTGTAGCACCCGTCGAGCTTTCCCTCGGTCACCAGTTGGCTGATGCGGCCTTTGCTCAGGTCCAGCTTTGTCGCCAGTTGTGTCGCCGTCAGTCCGCTCATGCCTTTCCTGCCCGCCTAAACCGTGTCCCGGCTTCTAAACATCCGTTATGTTTAGGCTTTCCATTTAGTTTACCGCCGCGAAACCCACGCGCTTAGCGCCCCCGTATACGTTTATTTCGCCGGAAGGACCCGCTTTCGCTTGACATCTCGCCGGGGGATGGGGCGCCGCCCAGCCGCTGCAGCGCCCCGGCTCTGCTCGCGCCTGTCGGCTGGCGCGCTCGGGGTATCCCGAAACGAGAAGCGCCCGGAGGCATCTCTGCCCCGGGCGCACTTCGGTTCGACGGCACTATGTCAACAGGAGCGGATTTCAGTCAACCCCTTTTCGACCAGGGCGCCACCGCAGGCAGCGCATCGGTCAACTCGAAGAGGTCGAACGTCACCCCGCGCAGCCCCGCCTGAACGTCCATCAACGCCCCGCGCCAGTCGAGATACCGCCGCCGCGCCGCCGCCACCTGCGAGGCCGAGGGTTCCACCGTCACCGGACAGACGGTCACCGACTTGCGCACCTCGCCGCGCCGCGTCCGATACCGGACTTCGCCAACCACCTCGGTCTTGGCCAGCCGCTGGTTCTGGTTTGCCCCGCGCCATCCGCACGGCACCATCCGCTGAGGCCCGATGTCCCAACGGGGGCAGGCACAGGTCCGCGCCAGTTCCGCCACCTGCACCGCCACCGACCAGGGCACCGACCGCCGCAGCACGCTGACCACAACCTCGGCGTCATGGTGCGGCAGGCTGCGCCCACCCGACTGATCGACACGCAGGCACGACCCCGGATCACCCGTGGACAAGGCCATCGCCTCCATGATCCGCCGGGTCGAGTCGCAGCCCACAGGCGCACCGCCGCCAACCTCGTCGTATTCCAGCGCCGCCTTCTCGCGCGCGAAGGCCCATTCCAGCAACAGCCGCACGCTCACCCGCTCGCGCCCATCAGGCCCGACCGGCTGACCACAGCGCCCGACACCCTCCGCCTGCACCGCCGCCCGCGCCCCGATCCCGCGATAGGCCATCATGCCGACACTCCCGCGCCCATCGCCGCGATCCCCCGGCAGCGCTCCACCACTGCCAGCCGCCGCTGGCGCCAGGCCACCTGATCGGGCGGCAGATCATCCCCGCGCGACAACCTCCGCTCAAGATCCCGCAGGTGCCGGATCGGCTCCTCCGCCTCATCCCTCAACATCTTGCAGGCATAGGCCGCCGGCCACCGGCGCGTCCGCTTGACCGAGGCCAGCAACTCCGGCGCCCAGCCCTCGGCAATCGCGTTCTGCCCCAGCGCATGCGCAAAGACCGCCCGCACCAGCGGCGAGGCGCTGTCCTCGGGTGGCTGGATCTCTGCCGCCCAGTCCAGGATCACCTTGGCAATCGGGAACCGGTCCTTGCCCTTGCCGCCCGGATGCGCCGCCACCTGTTCCGCCAGCGCCTCAAGGCTGGGCTCGCTCATGTAGGCCAGGCGCTCGCACAGGTCCTCGACCATGTCGTCGAACTCCGCCTTGGTCAGGCTGGACGGCTTGGCCAGCCCCAGCCGCTTCAATCCATCGACCAGCACGCGCTTCACGCGCGCCTCTCCGTCCTTCTGCTCTGCGGCGTCCATATCGCCCCCTTTCTCAGCCCAATCCCGACTTATCCACAGCGCCAACCGCCCGATCCGTGGCGCCACGCAATTCTGTTCTTCTCTTCTGTGTTCTGTTCTTCTCTCCTCTATGCAGCACAGTGTCATTTTGTGCCGACTTGTGGCGCCACTGTGGAACACTGTGTTCGCCACAGATGGCCGGATTTCCCCTTTGTTTTCAGCGCCCCTTGTTCAAACGGCCCTCAGCCGACGCCGCGTGCAGCGCCCGCTTCACCGAATGTTCGATCTGGGGAAAGCTCCGGCGCCCACGGTGATTGGCCGCCAGCCAGTCGTCGAGCCAGCAGACCAGCGCCCAGTCCTTGGTCAACGCCTCGCTGCACCCGCACTGGCGCAGCGTGACGACAAGACGCCGCCGACGCTCCCGCACCGCCTTGTCGTCATTGGCCAGCTTGCGCGCCTCGCGCCGGTCCAGCGCGTCCTGCGCCACCTCGATCACCACCTCGTGCCCCAGGACGACACCGCCATCGTGGCTGTACTCGCGCCAGCCATGCAGCGGCGTGATCTCCTGGTTCATCAGCTCGTGCCACTGCCCGTCAGAGATCCGCAAAAGCCGCGCCAGCATCCGCTGGTCCACCGGCAGCGACCCGATCGGGTTCTGCTTGCGGGCGTAGAAGAACAGGTTGAGCGCCGCCGCCTGCACCTCCAGCGTGGCCGTCAGGTGCAGCCGCGACGACAGCCAGCGGTCATGCCAGAACTTGGTGAAATAGTCGGTCGCGCCGGACGGGTCGCACAGCTCCTGCGGATATTCCGGCATGTCCTCCACCTCGATTGGCCGCAGATGCTCTCTCACGCCGCCACCTCGCGCACCTTCAAGGCCCAGTAGGCCGCCAGCCGCAGCTGCAGTGCATCTTTGGCCTGACCATAGGCAAAGGCATCCCCGGCCAGACGCGCCGCCAGCAGGGCCTCACAGGCGCCACGCACCGGCCCCAGGGCGTCACCCGCAGGCAAGCCCGGCAGCGCCTCGCAGGCCGAGGCCAGCGGCGACAGCAGGTGAGAATCCCAGGACATCCCGCCCCGGTTGGCCGCCAGCGCGGCGGCGCAGATGACGAACCGCGCGCGCGGGGTCATGCGTCCACCTTCTCTGGCAGCGTGGCCAGCCAAGCGTTGACTTCGCTGGCAGGGAGGACGCAATGAACAGGTTCACGCCGCCGTTGTGGCGTGGCACGCCCCGGCCACGATCCTCGGCTTTCTTCCTCCCGATACTTTTCGCGGGCCTCTTCGATCAGAGCCCGGCACCCAGCATTTGTACCGGGGTAAACTGTCCACTCTCCATCAGTTCGTCCGGCATTGCCTCCGTACTTGCGAGGCATGTCGTCGATGATCCCGTGAAGAACATCCTTCCGTGCACCGCGCAACGGCATAAGCCTCCAGTAAGCGTCCGCCCCTCCACTCACCCCGCATCCTCCGCCATCGCCTTCTCGAAAACCCCCACCTGCGCCGCCAGCTCGAACAGCCCGGCAGAGGTCAGCCCATCGTCCCCGCCCACCATGCCGCTCAGCAGCACCTTGTCCGGCGCGGGACTGTCGGGCGCGGCAAAGACACCAAAAGTCCCCTGCCCGCCCTCCAGCACCAGCTTCACCCGCAGATGCGCCAGAGGCACCACGAGCCGCATGACACCCGGCGCGCTCATGACGCACCCACGAAGTCGATGAGGTTTTGGCGAAACTCGACCCGGGCAGACCCCTGCGCGCTCACATCGAAGACCGCAGGGGCCGAAGACCGGATCACGCAACCAAGGATCGTCACGGTGCGCACCGGACCGGACACCGCAAACCCCTCGGTGATGCGCAGATGGCTGTCGCGGATGGCAACACGCTCCCCATCGGTCCAGATCCCGTGCCGCGCCGCAGGGGACGCGAAATCGACCGGCGCACCGGAAAACAGCGCCCTCAACGCCGGGCTGTCGTCGCGCAGCCCATCGGCAAAGATCACCGGACGGCTGGACGCCGGCACGGGCGGCAGGGCGACGGCCAGCGCCGCCGCCCCACCCAGCCGCAGCACGCCGCGCCGCGTGACCTGCCCCATGTGCCCCGCCCCGCTCATGCCGCCCGCACCCGGTGCCAGATCCCCTCGACCGACTTCACCGGCAGGGAATGCGCCGCCGCCACTTCGGACAGGCGCCGGTAACTGCCTTTCCGCCCGATCCCGGCCAGCGCCTGGACAACCTCCGCCCCGAACCGATCCCGCAGGCGATCCAGCGGGTCGGGCCCCGCCTTGGCGACAGGCTTGGACGGCACCGCCGCCACCCGCGGCACATCAGGCACCGCCGCGACCGGCGCCGCGTCCAGCGCCGGCAGGGCGCCGCGCTTGCGCAGCCGCACCTGCCATTTGCGCACCGTCGTCACCGGAATCCCCAGCGCCTCGGCAATTTCGGACTGCGTACAGCCCGACCGCGTCTTGGCGGCAATCGCCTCCGCCCGGCACCGGATTTCCTCGCGCCGCCCTGCGCCGAACGTGATGCCCTCCCGACGCGCGGCCGAGGCCACGGCAGGTTTCGTCACCCCCAATTCACCCGCGACGGAGGCGGCAGTGAACCCTTCCCCGGCCCGCTTGCGGATCAGGTCGACATCCTCCGGGCTCAAACGGTTCGAGGGCGTATTCGCGTCCAGCTTCATCGCCCGGCGGTGGCGCCAGACCGTGTTGACCGCCACCCCCAGCGTATCGGCGATCTCGCGATCGCTGAGCCCGCGCGCGTGCAACACGCGCAGCCGGTCCCTGTTCACAAAGGCCTGTCCCATCACATCCTCCTGTTCAATCGGGGCGTCACAGCGGATCCCCCTCCGGCGGGCGGTCATCGACGGCAAAGAACACCTCGCCAAAGTCGATCACGCAGGCCAGGCCATCCGGCCCGACCCGCAGCGCCGTCCATTCGCCCAGCTCGGGGTGCGCGTAGATCTCGACGACAGACCCCTGCGACAGCATCACGGCGACCCGGCGCTGGCCGAACCCTTCCGCCAGGTCGACCTTGATCCGATCACGCTCCGCGCAGCCCTGCACCGCCTGCGCCGCCACGCCGGAGGCCAGCAACAGAAAGACCCCGGCGGCCATGAGGAACCGCCGGGGCAGGTGCCGCGCGCAAAACAAGGCAGAAGCGCGCAGGGAAGTGACTTTGCGCCGGGTCTGCGGCCCGCCGGACCCGGCACCGGCGGTGGTAACGACGCACACCGGGAGTTCACTGCGGTGTGCGGCGGTGGCCTCCCACCACGCGCCAGCAACCACAGCACGCGACGGGATCTGATTGCGCAGGCCGGAGACCGCCCGGGGGGACGTCTGCACGCCCCCGGCCTGCTGACCGGCGCCATGCCCGAGCGCCGGTTTTCCGTGAGTGATGGGCGGGCAGATCATGGGCACCCCGCCAGCTTGGACCGCGCCGCCGTCAGCGCCTCGATCGCCTCGTCGACCTCGACAATCGCCTGCCCCGTGTCGCGGGCCGTGTCCGATTGCTGGGCCGCAAGAATGGCCGCCACGGCCTCGCCGGATTCCTTGCTGATGACCCCGGCATGTTCGAACAGGTGGCCCGAGGCACGGTTCCCGTCCGGGCTCAGCCGCCGGGCCATCATCCGCGTGACCGGGTAGCGCCCGGCGGCATCCTCCAGCGCCCAGACATAGGCCAAGGGCCACTGCAACTGCCCGCTGAGGTACTTGGACAGGGTGCCCTTGCCGACCTGCCCGCCAAGCCGCGCATTGATCGTCTCGGCGGCAGCGTCGAGACAGCCGAACGTGCCGTCGATCAGCGCCGACATGGCGGCATTGATGGTGCGCGCGTCACTCATCCGGAAACCTCGTTTCCTGTGCATCCGCGCGCGAGGCAGGCAGGCTGCGGGCATGGGACAGACAGACCGACAGCATGTTGACGAAACGCCAAGGCAGGGCGGAAACTGCGGGCGCGCCGGGCGGCACCCCGGACGCGCCCAACCACATGACGCCAGAAGGAAAACGTCACATGGAAAGAGACGAAGTGGCCCAGCTCATCCTGCGGCAGGCCGGCGAAATCCACGCCCTGAAAACCGTCCTGGCCCAGCTGATCGCCCGCCTCGCGGCGGACCATCCGGACACCGAGGGCTATGTCCTGACGCTTACCGCAGGCGTGCGCGGCGCGTCCGAGGCCACGGACCTGCCCCCGGCGATGCTCGATGCGATGGAAGGCGTGGCCGACATGATCGAGGACATGGCCCTGAACGACTGACTCACGCATCGCGGGACCTCCCGCGCAGCCGGAACGCCGCTTCGGCACCCCGCGCCGCGTCCCGCGACCGCGCCTCTGCAGCCGCAATCGCACCCTCCCAATTCAGCCGCGCCTCGCGCCGCGCCACCTCGGCGCGGTGCCGGATCGCCCACGCCGCAAGACAGCCCGCGCCGAACCCGGCAAGCGCGCCAACCAGGGCGGCGAGGAAGAGGAAGGCGGAGAAGGCGGCGGGGGTCATGTCGTTCCCTCGCTTGCGAGGGAACCCCCGGCAGGCGCATCGCCTTGCGATGCTGCCGAGAGGGCGGCGCTCTCACCCCGATTGGCCGCGACAAGCTCCTCGTATGTAAGGTCTGCTCCTCGCCTCTTGGCTACCTCAATCAGCTGCGGATACCGGCGCGCCGGTATGCCCCGGTGCCGCCAACTTTGGACCGTCGAGTACGGCTCACCCAGATCTTTTGCCAACTCTGAGATGCTGGGCCAGATGTTCAACAGGATTTCCATGACAAGACTCAATGCACAACGCATAAAGCCCTGTCAACGCAAAACGCATTACGCACCCATGTACGCGTTGAGTATGGAAGAGATTCATGACCGGCTTCGCGCCGCCCGAATGCAGGCAGGATACGAGACGAGTTCGGATGCGGCTCGCGCGTTTGGCTGGACAATATCAACCTATGCCGGCCACGAAAACGGATCGCGGGGTATCCGCCAGGAGGCCGCGCAACGATATGCCTCGGCCTTTAACGTGTCGGTGGAATGGCTGACCTACGGGACCGGAACGCCAACCAGCCGCCCCACGGCAAAGCGCTCCGCCATCCCCGGGTTCGGAGAGCCAGCTGCCGAGCCTCTGAAACCCTCAAGCGCCTTGTCAGTACGCTCTTTTCAAAAGAAAACTTCCGAAGAATCCCGCACAGATGCGGCGCCCTTTCAGGTCTCTCGCGACTTCCCTCACCTGGGCATCCAAGCGGGGGATGTAATTTTCGTAAACCTTAAGGCGCCAGCCCGGAACGGGGATATCGTGCTTGCCAACTACGTTGACCCAATCACCGCCAGTGCAACAACCCTTATTCGGCGCCTAGTCGGAAACTCACTTGTCGGCAGCGCCAGCGAGCCAATCGTCGACCTATCTTCGGACATCTCGGTATCAGGACCCATCGACGGCCTAACGCGGGTATTCAACGCCCGCTAGCCATCGCATAACGCATTTTGCATTGACAGGAAGTTATGCATTACGCATAAATCGCCACCATCAACCGATGGAGGCCCTATGCGTATCCCCCGCGATTTCACCGCCGACCTGGTCGTGCCGCCCTCGGGCGCGGTTGACCGGATCACCAGTCTGGACGCCTGGCTGCGGCTGAAAGCCCGCCAGCAGCTCGAAGACGGCACCAGCGCCGCCATCGACCCGCAGCGCCTCTCGCGCCTCCTGCGCCTGCCCACCCCCGTCAACGAAATCGACGCCGCCCTTGTCCGCGCCCTGCCCGCCACCCGCGCCGCCATCGCGCGGCACCGGTCGGAAGGCGGTGCGGCATGACCCCGCATGACCAATGGGGCGGTCAGCAGATCGCCGAACACACCTACGGCACCAGTGATGCCGGAATGGAGGACATCGGCATGGGTGAGGCACCGCGCGTGGACACGCGGCCCATCCAACAGGTCTTCCCGCGCCTGCACCTCTCGGCCCTGGCCGCCGAGGTCGCAGAGCGCGAGGCCGCCCGGCGCAGGCCCCGTCGCTGGGCCTTTGCCCTGCCCATCCTCGCGATCCTCGCGCTGACCGCCGCGCGCCTGACACTTGGGGCGCCGTGATGAAGACGATCCTCAGCATCGTCGCGGGCGTCCTGCTGATCGCCACCGCCGTCATGGCGCTGATGCTGGGCCGCGAATGGCCCGTCATGCGCCGCGGCGAACGCCAGGCCGCGGTCTGCCTGGTCGCCCTCTTCGCCGCCGTCACGGCGGGCCTGACCCTCTACGCACGAGGCCTGCAATGACCCCCGCCGAGGCCCGCGCAATCCTCGCCCTGCCCGCCGAGCACGACGACGCCACGATCCGCGACGCCGCCCGCCTGCTGATCGAGGTGGGCAGCTCCGACGAAATCAAGGACGCCCGCAGGTTCCTCAGCTTCGGCCTGCGCCACCAGCCAGGAACGCCGCAATGACCGACACGACGATGCCACTCACCGGGCCGGACGGGCGAACCTCGGAACCCTTCACCCTCTCCGACATGAAGGCTGCGTCCGACAAGCTGCCCGGGCGCACCCCGATGAAGGAAACAGAGGCCGACCGCGCCGTCTCGGACAATGCCTACGGTGTCGCGGCGGGAGAGCTGAAACAGTTCATCGAACGGGTCGAACGCCTCGAAGAGGAAAAGGCCGAGATCGCGGGGCAGATCAAGGAGGTCATGGCCGAGGCCA
>NZ_JARAMO010000191.1:0-13227 GCF_028807275.1 Mameliella sp. AT18 | reverse complement strand
TCTTTGGGCCGAAAATACCTCCGGGGGAGGCTCGCAGAGCCGGGGGGCAGCGCCCCCCTTGTCCTCAGGCCGTCACAGGCACTGGCAACGCCCGGTTTTCCCGGATCGGCAGGTGCACCAGCGCGCTCAGCGCACCGACGCCCACGCCGATCCACCAGACCATCGTGTAATCCCCGGTCGCGTCATACAGCCGCCCGCCCAGCCAGACCCCCAGGAACCCGCCGACCTGGTGGCTGAAGAAGACAACACCATACAGCGTGCCCATGTAGCGCAGCCCGTAAAGATGCGCGACCAGGCCAGAGGTCAGCGGCACCGTCGCCAGCCAGAGCGAGCCCATCACCGCCGAAAAGACCAGCACGCTGCCCGGGGTGATCGGCATCAGGATAAAGGCCGCGGCGACCACCGTGCGCGCGGTATAGATCAGCGCCAGCAGGTACTTGCGGGGAAAGAGATTGCCCAGCCAGCCCGCCGTCAACGTCCCGGCGATGTTGAACAGTCCGATCAGCGCGATCGAGGCCGCCCCCAGCGCAGAGGTCGTCGTCACCCCCAGCGAATGCAGCGTGCCGCCCACGGCGATCGGCCCGCACATCTCCGTCACCAGCGCCGGGAAATGCGCCGTGATGAAGGCCAGCTGGTAGCCGCAGGAAAAGAACCCGATGAAGATCAGCGAGAAAGAGGGATCGCGGAACGCCCGACGCAGAATCACGCCCATGCTTTCCTCGATCTCGGTTTTCGAGGCCGCCGGCGCCCGCATCAGGGGCAGGGTCAGCAGCACCGCCAGGATCGCGCCGGCGAAGACGAAAAACACCATCTGCCAGGCCATCAACCCCAGCAGCGCCTCGGCCACCGGCGCGCCAACCACCTGCCCGGCGCTGCCCGCCGCCGTGGCAATCGCCAGCGACATCGACCGGTTCTCGGCGCTGGACGCCCGGCCCACCACCGCCAGGATCACGCCGAAGCCGGTGCCCGCGATACCGAAGCCCACCAGCACCTCCAGCGCCTGCAGCGAAAACGGATCGTTCGACAGGCCCGACAGCACCAGACCGATGGCGTACATCACCGCGCCCAGGATGATGGCCACCCGGTCGCCCAGCCGCTCGGCAAAGGCGCCGAACAGCGGCTGGCCGATGCCCCAGGCCAGGTTCTGGATCGCGATGGCCAGGCTGAACTCGGCCCGGGCCCAGCCGAATTCCTCGGCGATAGGGATCTGGAAGACCCCGAAACTGGCCCGAACGGCAAAGCTGACAAGGATGATGATGCAGCCGACGATCAGGACCGGGGTGAAAAGCGGGGCACGGGACGACATGATGAAACCTCCGGAACACGGGCGCCGAGAAGTCGCCCGTTCGACGCCCGGCGTCAAACTCGAATGCGTGATGGTTCGGTTCAGAATTCCTTATGCGTCGCCGCGCCAGCCGGTCAGCCGTGCGCCGCCGGTCAGGTGATCGACAAGGTCGCTGGCCCGCACCTCCGGGTCCTCGGTCTCTGCGATCCGTGCCAGTGCCCGGTCACGCAGGGCGGCAGGCGTCTCCTCGAAGGAAATGCCCACCTCGCCCTCGCCTTCGCAGAGCGCCGGCAGGCCCAGGACCGGGCGCAGGTCCTGCACCTGCGATCCGGTGAGATCCAGCACCGCCAGCTCCGGCAGCCCCTTCAGCGGCGACAGGTCCGTCACCCCGGTGCGCCGGATCGACAGCTGGCGCAGCCCTCGGCACCGCGCAAGGGGCGTCAGGTCGGTGACGGCGGTGCCGTCCAGCCACAGTTCTTGCAACCGCCCAAGGCCCGCCAGGGGCGACAGCTCCACGACCTCCGTTCCCTCCAGGAACAGGTTGCGCAGGTGGGTCATGCCCGACAGCGGCGACAGGTCCGTGACCGGCGTGCCCCGCAGGTCCAGCTTCTCCATCCGGGTCAGGCGGGCCAGCGGCGCCAGGTCGGTGATACGCGTGCCTTCCAGGTCCAGCCAGGTGATCCAGTCCAGCCGACCCAGCCAGTCGGGCAGCTCTGCCAGGAACCAGGGGTTCGAGAGGTTGAGAAAGGACAGGCCGTCGCGGCGGTTCATCTTGACGTGCTGCAGCACCTCGCGCAGCTCATCCGCCAGCCGTTCCTCGTCCTCCATCCGCGTCCCCCTGTCACCGCCACCGAGCGACCCTGCCACGCCGCCCTGTCCCCCCGCAAGCTGCACGGCGCCTCTACACAAGGCCCCGCGCATTGGCTATGCGAGGGCATGGCCACTGTCACAGACGTCTACCAATCCCGCGTCGCGTCGGGAAAGATCAAGCCGGACGAGGCGCAGACCGCCGTCCTGCCCGAACTGGAACGGCTGCGCACCGATCTGGCGCAGCCGGTCAAGCGCGGCTTTTTCCGCAAGACCATCGAGGCGCCGCAGGGCCTGTACCTCTGGGGCGGCGTCGGCCGGGGCAAGTCCATGCTGATGGATCTCTTTGTCGACACGCTGGACGTGCCCGCGCGCCGGGTGCATTTCCACGCCTTCATGCAAGAGGTCCAGGCCGCGATTCACGCCCTGCGCAGCCAGGGCGCCGAGGACCCGATCAAGCCCGTCGCCAAGGACATCAGCGACAAGGTGCGCGTGCTGGCCTTTGACGAGATGCAGATCACCGACATCGCCGACGCGATGATCGTGGGCCGCCTGTTCGAGGCGCTGTTCGACGGCGGCACAACCGTCGTCACCACCTCGAACCGCTTGCCGGACGATCTCTACAAGGACGGCCTGAACCGGCAGTTGTTCCTGCCCTTCATCGCCTTCCTCAAGGAGCGCATGGTGGTGCGCGAGCTGGCCTCGGACCGCGACCACCGGCAGGACCGGCTGGCCGGCGCACAGGTCTTTTTCACCCCCGCCAATGCCGAGGCCCGCAGCCAGATCGACGCCCTCTGGGAAGAGCTGACCCACGGACTTGAGGAAACCCTGACCCTGCACGTCAAGGGCCGCGAGGTGGAACTGCCGCGCTATCACAACGGTGTCGCGCGGGCCTCCTTCTTTGACCTTTGCGGCCGGATGCTGGGCCCCGCCGACTATCTCAAGCTGGCCGAAAGCGTGCGGGTCCTGATCATCGAGAACATCCCGCAACTGTCGCGCCGCAACTTCAACGAGGCCAAGCGTTTCGTCACCTTGATCGACACGCTCTACGAGGCGCGGGTCAAGCTGATCGCCTCTGCCGCCGCGCAGCCAGAAATGCTCTATGTCGAAGGCGAGGGCAGTTTCGAGTTCGAACGCACCGCCAGCCGCCTGCGCGAGATGCAGGCCGCCGAATGGTCCACCTGACAGAGGTCCCCCCAAGGGCGCAAAAAAATGGGGCCGGCAGAACCGGCCCCAGTCTTATGCTCGTTGCTTGCCTGTAGTCTTCTTGGTCACAAAACCGGGATGGTCAGTTGCTGGCCCACCCGGATCTTGTCCGGAGTGGTGATCTTGTCGCGGTTGGCGTCGTAGATCACCGTGTACTGCATCGTGTCGCCGTAAAAGCGGTAGGAAATCGCCGCCAGGCTGTCGCCCGGCTGCACCGTATAGACCTCGGCCCGGGCAAGGGAACGGGCACGGGGCCGCGTCACCTCCGACTCGACCCCCGCCAGCCCGCTGTCCGCCGGAACCTTGGTCGCCCCCACCGAGCGTTGCACCAGGGTCGCCAGCAGGGTCGTCGTGTCCACCTTGCCGTCCGAGGTGATCAGCGCCTCGGGCACCGCGATCCGGCCACTGTCACGCGCCTCGTTCAGCAGCGCGTCCAGGTAGGCATCCGATTGCCCCTGCCGCAGGGCCTGCACCACCAGCGTCTGCAGATCGCCGGAGTCCGGCGCACCGGCGCCCTTGGCACCGCCGGTCAGGTTGGCCAACACGTCCTGCGTCATGGCCATCAGCGCGTCCCCCTCGGCACCCGTCGCCGGGGCCTTGCCCAGTTCGGACAAGAGCGCGGTCGTGAACGCCGGATCACCCGCCGGCGCCTGCGAGGCCTTGACCGCCGCGGCAATCGCCAGCGCCGGGTTCGGTTGCGGTGTCGGAGCCGGGGCCGTGCCCGCCGGCTTCTGCGCCTCGCGCACCAGGGCGGAGAGGACTGCCGTCACATCCGCCGACGGAGCCGGGGCCGCCGCCTGCGGCGCCTCGACCGACCGGGCCAGAGCGCGCGGCAACGGATCCGGCGCCGTCGCGGCGCGTGTCACCATGTCCGGCTCTGCCGCCATCCGGTCACGGATATGCGCGGCCCCCGGCTGGAACACGATCAGGGCGGCGGTCACGGCCACGAACGCGATGCTGAACAGGATGATCCGGATCATCTGCCGCCCCCTCCCCCTTGCGCGGCCATCAGGCCGGAACCTTGACGGTCAGGCCCAGGAGCAGCCACAGCTGCATCCCGCCGCGGTAATACTGGATCTTCTCGGGCGGATAGCCCGCGTCGGTCAGGTTGCGGATCGCGCGCGGGCTCTGGTCGCACCACGGCCCGTTGCAGAACATCAGCAGGTCCAGCGCATCCGAGAAATCCCAGCGGCTGCCCAGCCTGCGGGCGCCCAGCGCCTCCAGGATCTGGTCACGATAGGGGTTTTTCGGCTCCAGCGTCGAAAAGGGCACGTTGACCGCCCCCGGGATCGTGCCCTTGGCGAACCATTCCGGCAACCGGCTGTCGATCAGCAGGCCCGACCCCTTGGACACCTTGGTTTCCAGGAAATCCAGCACCTCGATCTCGCCCACGGTGGTCACGCCCTTGCCGGCGGAAATCGGGTGGATGCAGAACGGGGGACAGGGCCGCGAGGTCTTGGTGAATTCGGTTTCCAGCCGGTGCGAGGTATCCTGGATGCGCTCGATCACGATGTTCTCGCCGTTGACCCAGATCGACCGATAGGCCGCGTCCGGCGTGATCTTGACGTCCTGGGCAAGGGCGGGCGCGGCAAGCAGACAGAGTCCGAGCGCAAATGCGCGGCGCATTTTGTGCAGCATTTCGAATTGTCCCCAAGATACGGCGAAACACGTCATCCCCGTGTGTTTCGGCGTGGCAGCTTGGGCAAATATAGGCAAAGCGCTGCGAATCAGTCAAGACAAAGTGATTCGCGGCCTACAACTTTCTGGGGAAATCAAGCCGAATCAAGAACCTGATTCGGCGTGATCCGTGGCGGCACATGCCGCCGCGTCAGCTCATCCCGTCGCGCAGGACGGAACCGGCCAGGTACAGCGATCCGCAGATCAGCACCCTTGCGTCCGGCGTCTCTGCCACGATGGCCCGCAGGGCCGCGCCCACGTCCTCGGCCATCAAGGCCCGGTGGCCCGAGTCCCCGGCCATGCGGGCGGTGTCCTCGGCGGACAGGGTGTTGGCCTCGCCGGGGATGTTCACCGCCGTCAGGCTGTCCGCCACCGCCGCCAGCGGGGTCAGGAAGCCGCGTGCATCCTTGGTGTTCAGCATCCCGCAGATCAGGTGGGTCGGACGTTCGGGCAGACCGCCCAGGTGCGCCGCCAGCGCCTTGCCCGCCGCCGGGTTGTGCCCGCCATCCAGCCACAACTCCGCCTCGGGCGCCATCTCGGCCAGCGGCCCCTGCCGCAGCCGTTGCATCCGCGCGGGCCAGGTCGCCTGGGTCATGGCGCCTTCAAAAGCCGCCTCGCCCAGCCCAAGGAGCCGCAGCACCGCCAGCGCCGCGCCCGCATTCTCGATCTGGTGGGCGCCCGGCAGCGCCGGCATTGGCAGGTCCAGCAGGCCGTTCTCGTCCTGGAACACCAGCCGTCCGCGCTCTTCCCAGGCGTGCCAGTGCTGCCCCTGCGCCAGCAAGGGCGCGCCCAGCGCCTCGGCCCGCGCCTCGATCACCTCCAGCGCCTCGTCCGGTTGCGGGCCGACCACGCAGGGCACGCCGCGCTTGATGATCCCGGCCTTTTCCCCCGCGATCCGCGCCAGCGTGTCGCCAAGGTACTGTTCATGGTCCATCGAGATCGGAGTTATCACCGTCGCCGCCGGACGCGCCACCACGTTGGTTGCGTCAAGCCGCCCGCCCAGCCCGGTTTCCAGCAGGACGTAATCCGCCGGAACCCGGCTCATCGCCAGGATGGCGGCGCAGGTCGTGATCTCGAAATAGGTGATCGACGCGCCGCCATTGGCACTCACGCATTCATCCAGAACCTCGGTCAGGGCCTGTTCGGAAATCAGCTCGCCGCGCAGGCGGATGCGTTCGTGGAACCGCGCCAAATGCGGCGAGGTATAGGCGTGGCAGGTCTGCCCCGCCGCCTCGATCCCGGCGCGGATCATGGCCTGGGTCGATCCCTTGCCATTGGTGCCCGCCAGGTGGATCACCGGCGGCAGCTTTTCCTCCGGGTGGCCCAGGGCCTCCAGCAGCTGCCAGACCCGGTCAAGCGTCAGGTCGATGATCTTGGGATGCAGCGTCATCATGCGCTGCAGCAACTGGTCGGACCCAGGCGCGGCTACGGTCATCTTGGAAGAACCTATCGAAAGGCGGAGATCACTCCGCGGAATCGTCCAGTGCCGCGTTCGGCTCGGCGGCGGGCTTCAGATCGTCCGGGCCGGGTGCGGGCAGGTCGCCCCAGGTCGCCGGCGGCATCTTCATCAGCATGCGGGTGATAACGATCAGCTCTTCGCGCATCTTGCGGCGGTCCGTCACCCGGTCCAGCATCCCGTGTTCCAGCAGGTATTCCGCGCGCTGGAACCCCTCGGGCAGCTTTTCGCGGATCGTCTGCTCGATCACCCGCGGCCCGGCAAAACAGATCAGCGCGTTCGGCTCGGCAATCTGCACGTCACCCAGCATCGCATAGGATGCGGTCACGCCGCCGGTCGTCGGATGGGTCAGCACGACGATGTAGGGCAGCCCCGCCTCGCGCAGCATCTGCACCGCGACCGTGGTGCGCGGCATCTGCATCAGGCTCAGGATGCCTTCCTGCATCCGCGCGCCCCCGGCGGCGGAAAACAGCACCAGCGGGCGGCCCAGCTTTACCGCCTCCTGCGCGGCGGCGATGATGGCGTTGCCGACATACATCCCCATCGACCCCGCCATGAAGCTGAAGTCCTGCGCGGCGGCCACGATGGGCGTGCGGCCGATCTCTCCGGCGGCCACCAGCATGGCCTCCCTTTCGCCGGTGGCCTTCTGGGCGGCCTTCATCCGGTCAGGGTATCGTTTCTGGTCGCGGAAATGCAGCGGGTCGGCCAGCGGTTCCGGCACCGCGACCTCGGTGAACACGCCGCCGTCGAACAGAGCCAGGAATCGGTCGCGCGGCGTGATGTGCATATGATGTCCGCAGTTGGTGCAGACGTTCAGGTTGTCGCTGATCTCGCGGTGGAACAGCATCGTGCCACAGCCGTCACACTTGGACCACAGGTTCTCCGGCACCTCGCGGCGCGAAAAGATCGAGTTGATCCGGGGGCGGACGTAATTGGTGATCCAGTTCATGAAGTGCTCGCGCCGGTTCCAGGATGGGCGAGAAATAGGCAAGCCGCCCCGGAATTGCAATCAGCCAAAGCCAGCGGCCCCGCCCGCGCAGGCAAACCCCTGCCACGGGCGTAGGGCGGGGTTCACCCCGCCGCCCGCTACAGCCGCAGCGCCACCCGTGCCGCCAGCCAGCTGACCCCGATCAGCGCCAGGTCCAGCGGCAAGACCGCCGCCACCGCCGCCTCGTCGCCAGGCCCAAAGGGCATCTGCCGCAACGCCAGGCCCGACATGTCCCCCTGCATCGAGGTCACCGCGAAGGCCATGAAGTTGTTTACGAAATGTAGCCCGATCGCCGGACCAAGGTTGCCTGCCCGCGCCGTCAGGTCCGCCGCCGCCAGCCCGAACAGCGCGCTCCAGGCCGCGATCAGCGCCGCATTGCCACCATAGACCCCCGGCAGGTAGTGGCCAAAGCCGAAAACCACGGAAGGCAAGCCCAGCCAGATCAACGGATGCCGGACCCGCGCCGCCAACTGCGACTGGAAATAACCGCGAAAAAAGACCTCTTCGGCGCCGGTCTGGATCAGCACGGCCACCAGGGTCGTCGGCAGGAACAGCATCCAGGTGTTCGCGGGCAGGCCCGGCACCGTCGACGCGTGGAAGTCCCAGGGCGGCAACAGCAACAGCGCGGCGTTCAGCAGCGCCACCGCCCATGTCACCCGCAGGAAATCGCGCCAGAACAGCGGCCAGGGGCCCAGCAGGCTGCGCCCCGGCCGCTTGTGCAGGATTTCGGCCACCGCCATCGCGGCGATCCACAGCGCCCCGCTCAGCAACAGCACAAGGGTCAGGCTGCCGGGGGTGTCGCCGCTCTGCAGGTTGTCCAGCAAGGTCAGGTAGGCGTCATCCGCCATCAGGCTGCCCAGCACCGCGATCACGCCGCGCGCAAGGGCGAACCAGATCACCACGATCAGCACCAGCCCGACAGCCAGCCGCCACAGCTCGGCGCGGCCCTCGGCCGGCAGGGTCATGAACTGGTGCCGCCTGTAGCCCATACCCCGGTCAGGCCGTCCGGGCCGAGGCCGCGCGCAACACCTGCGCATAGCCCTCCGCCAGCATCATCCGCCCCGTCACCCCCTTGTCCCGCAGCATTGCGTGCAGGCGCGGCAGGTTATGCGCGGGCACATGCATCACCAGGTGGTGTTCGAGATGGTAATTCACCCAGTAGGGCGCCAGGAACAGCCGCTCCAGCGGGCCGGCCAGGGTGGTGCGCGTGTTGCGCAGCGGATCCTCCGAGAACTCGACCGCGCCATGTTCGGCGATATTGCGAATACGCAGCACCATCTGGAACCATGTGAGCAGCGGCAAGAGCCACAGCGCGACCCACAGCCACCAGCCGCCCAGCGCCCAGAACACCGCAAAGAGCACCCCGTTCGCCACCAGCGCCCGGGTCAACACCGGCCCGTGAAAGGCCTGCGCCAGGTCCTGGCTGCTGACGCCCTCGGTCTCGCCCACCAGCCGCAGCGCGAACATCACCTGTGCCGCCCGCTGCTTGATCCCCGTCTGCCCGGTGATGTCCCGGATCAGCTTGCGCCGCAGCGAGGCGCGGGTGGTCGGAAAGGGTTTCGACAGCCGCAGGTCCGGGTCCTTCTCGGTCTGCGTGTGGCGATGGTGCATCAGGTGATAGTGCCGGTAGCTGGCCAGGTCCGCCAGGATCGGCGCCCCGCAAAGCCAGACACCGGCAAACTCGTTCAGTTTCCGCGACTTGAACAGCGCATTATGCGCCGCCTCATGCATCAGGATCGCCAACCCCAGCTGCCGCGACCCGATCACCATGACCGCGAGCACGAAGGTCAGCGCATTGGGCCACCACAGGAACACCCCCAGCGCGCCAAGGATCAGAGCCCAGCAATGCAACAGCAGCACCGCGCCCCAAAGGTCGGAACGGGCCGAGAGGCTGCGAATCTCCTCCGTGGTCAAAAAGGCCTTTCCCGGTGTCATGTCCTCATGATCCGGGGCGAGGGGCATGGCTGTCAACGGCGCGCGCCCCTGACGCGGCGGCAGCACGGTGGCCCGGCCACGAATGCCGGGACAGGCCCATCGCCGTTGACCCCGCCGCCCCCCGTGCTACAGCAACGACATGCTGGACATCTTCCTCAAGACACTGCCCTTCTTCGGCCTGATCGGGCTGGGCTATGGCGCCGCGAAATCGCGGTTCTTCTCGGAAGAGGCCAGCGCCGCGCTGACCAAGTTCGTCTTCTTCTTCGCGCTCTCGGCGATGCTCTTCCGCTTTTCCGCCAACCTGCGCTTTGACGAGATCTTCGAGCCGCGCCTGGCCAGCGCCTATCTCTGGGGCACCGCCGTCACCTGGGGGCTGGGCATGGCGGTGGCCTTCCTGCGCGGGCTGGACGTGCCCACCGCCTCGATCGAGGCGCAATGCGCGGCCATCGGCAACACCGGCTTCCTGGGCGTGCCGATGCTGGCGCTGCTTTTGGGGCAAGAGGCCGTGGGCCCGATCATCCTGATCCTCTCCATCGACCTGATCGTCTTTTCCTCGTTGCTGACATTGCTGGTGACCGGCGCGCGCGAGGGGCACATGGGGCTGGGCATCCTGTGGAAACTGCTTCTGGGCCTGCTGAAAAACCCGATGATCGTCTCCATCGGGCTGGGCCTGATGGTCTCGGCCAGCGGTTTGCCGGTGCCCGAGGCGGCCAACAGTTTCCTGACCACCCTGGGCAATGCCGCCACGCCCGGCGCGCTCTTTGCCATCGGCGCCTCTCTGGCGTCGAAATCCGCCGAGCGTATCCAGATCGCCGCCTGGCTGAGCTTTGCCAAGCTGGTGCTGCATCCGCTCTTCGTGGCGCTGGGGGTCTACGTCTTCTTCCCGGTCGACGCCTACCGCGCCTCGGTGGCGGTCTCTGCCGCCGCGCTGCCGGTGGCGGGCAACGTCTTTATCCTGGCACAGCACTACGGCATCGCGCCGCAGCGCGTCTCGGCCTCGATCCTGATTTCCACCACCGCCAGCATCGTCACGGTCAGCGCGATTATCGCCACGGTCACCAGCTGGTGGCCCTGACACGGCGCTGAGAGGCATCCGCCGGTCAGCTCTGGTTGGCGCCGCGCATCTGGCGGATGCTGCCCCGGATCGCGCGCCAGTTCTCTGCCTCGCGCTCGTTGCCGTCATCGCGGGACTGCCGTTCCCGCTGTGCGGCTTCCGCCTCGGCCTTGCCGCCATGCGCCCGGTACAGGGCATGTGCGATTTCCGTCGCCTTGATCGCATCCATGAGTCCATCCTCCTCTGATGTCCTGACGATAAGACACGCCGCCCGGATCACCTCCGGGGCGGCGTCAGGATCAACGCACGAGGCGGGCTTGGGGTTCCCTGCGGTCCCGCTCAGTCGACCCGGCGCAGCAAAAGCTGGTTGCCGCTGGTGCTGCGCTTGGTCTCGAAAACCTTCAGTTCCGCGACCAGGTCCGACAGCTTGCGCTTGCCGTAACTGCGGGTGTCGAAATCCGGGTTGGCGGCGGTGATGACCTGGCCAATGTCCCCCAGGCGATACCACTCGTCGTCCTGGTCGATGGATTCCATCGCCTTGAAGATCAGGTCGCGCGCCTGCGTCAGGTCGGTCTTGGCCTTGGGCTTCCCGCCCGAGGCCTTCTCGGGCGCCGAATCCAGGTTCTCGAGAAAGATGAAGCGCTTGCAGGCCTTGCGGAAGGCGTCCGGCGTCTTCTGCATGCCCATGCCGTAGACATCCAGCCCCTGCTCGCGGATGCGGCTGGCCAGCCGCGTGAAATCGCTGTCCGAACTGACCAGCACGAACCCGTCGAAACGGCCCGTGTGCATCAGGTCCATCGCGTCGATCACCAGTGCGATGTCGCTGGCGTTCTTGCCCACGGTATTGGCCGGCGAGTGATGCGGCACGATGCCGAAATCCGCCTGCACCTTGTTCCAGCCCGCCATCTGCTGGCTGGAGAAATCGCCGTAGCACCGCCGCACGCTGGCCTCGCCCAGGATCGCGATCTCGTCAAAGATCGCCTTGGTGTATTTCGGCGAAGTGTTGTCGGCGTCGATGAGCACCGCCAAAAGTGTATTGTCGGCCATTGAGCCTCCTTTTCGCCCCGGTAGGGCCATCCGGGTGCAGTGTGACAGCAATCGCGCGCCGCAGCCACCCGGCCCTCACAACATCCGGTACATCACCAGCGCGTCCACATATCCCTGATCGGGATGCAGGAAGGCGCCCGGCAGGCGCCCCACCACCTCGAACCCCGCGCGCTGCCAGGTCGCCACCGCGCGCGTGTTCGTCGAGACCACGAAATTGTACTGCATCGCGCGGAACCCCAGCCGCGGCGCCATGTCCAGCGAATGCGCCAGCATCGCCCGCGCCACGCCGCGCCCCTGCGCCGCCGGGGCGGTGACGTAACCGCAGTTGCAGACATGGCTGCCGCCGCCCTTCTGGTTGCGCACCATGTAATAGGTGCCCAGCAATTCGCCCGCATCTTCGGCGACAAGGACATGCCGTTCCGGCCCGAACCAGTAGTCCAGCGCCGCGTCGCGCGGGATGTCGGGGTCGATGGCATAGGTGTCGCCGGCGCGGAACACCGGCTCCAGCATGGTCCAGACCGCCGCGCGGTCCGCCTCGACGGCCTCGCGTATGATCACGCCTGCCCCTCCGTCCTGATATGGATCACCGCGCCGCAGTGCTTGCAATGCACCGCGTCCGCGTCATGCAGCACCAACCCGCATTGTTCGCATTCCTCGCGCACCTTGTTGGGGCGGATTAGCACCTGCACCAGACGCAGGAACAGGGTGACGCCAAAGATCATCACGACGACCGAGATCAGCCGCCCCACCTGACCCTGCAACGTGATGTCCCCGAACCCGGTGGTCGTCAGCGCCGTGACGGTGAAATAGAGCGCGTCGGCATAATTCTGGATTTGCGGGTTGAAGGTATACTGCGTGGCATAGACCAGCCCCGTCATGATGAAGATGAAGACGCCCAGGTTCAGCACCGCCAGCACCACGTCCTCGTTGCGGCGGAAATAGGCAAAGTCGCGCTTCAGCTGCGCCGACAGGTGGTAGGTGTGCAACAGCCGCAGCGTCCGCATCACCCGCAGGAATCCCAGCCCCTCACCCGCCAGCGGCGCCAGGAAAGAGACGATGGCGATGAGATCGGCAATCGTCACCAGCCGCGTCATCAGTCGCACCCGGTTGGTCGAGATCCAGAACCGCGCGCTGAACTCCGCCAGGATGATGACGCCGAACACCGCGTCCACCGCCTCGACGAAGGGGCCGTGTTGGGTGAACGAGGTGGCGATCACGAAGAGGATGGTGCCGATGTCAAAGAACAACAGCGCGTAGCGGAACCTGTGCGCCCGGTCGCTCTCACCGACATAGAGCTCGCGGATCTTGTTGCGCATGGGCCGTCCTTTGCTGGTCTCGGGGCAGGGTAGGACGGTTTTCCGGGAAGGGAAAGATGGCGGACCAAATGGAGCAGAGCGTCGCGATACGTTCCCGAGCCGCGCATCGCCGGGCCGCGGCGCGGCGATCCAGCGCTTGGAATCCCTCGGTTTATGGCTGCCATGTCCGAAGGCGTTCAAAGCCGAGCGCTGACGTCGAACAATCGCCGGGCCGTGGGGGCGGCCCGGCGATGCGCGGCGGCCTTCGGCCGTGTTTCCGCGCAGGAGGTCCCCCCAAACGAAAACGCCGGCCCCTCAAGGACCGGCGTTTCCGGAATCGCAGGGCGGGGTTCACCCCGCCGCCCAGATCAGTAGACGACGACCGACCGGATCGATTCACCCGCGTGCATCAGGTCGAACCCCTTGTTGATCTCGTCCAGCGTCAGCGTGTGCGTGATCATCGGGTCGATCTCGATC